>NZ_JBILQX010000161.1:0-8206 GCF_044372965.1 Elstera sp.
GCAACGTGAGCGCCTGACCGAGCCCTATGTGACCACGCGGGCCAAAGGGACCGGCTTAGGGCTTGCCATTGTTGCTAAGATTATGGAAGACCATGGGGGAGAGATTCGTTTGACCGACGCTCCAGTTCGTCCCGATACTGTAGCAGGCGCACGCGGGGCAGAGATTGCCCTCATCTTGCCACGAAAAGGCGAAACTCTCCCAACCGCCGACGCAACAACCAACGGCGGGGTAGCGGAAGGAACCTATGGCGCATGAAATTCTAGTTGTCGATGATGAGGCGGATATCCGCACTCTGGTCGCCGACATCCTGAAAGACGAGGGGTTTAGCGTGCGGGTCGCGGGATCAAGCGACCAGGCACTCGAAGCCGTGCGGACGCGCCAACCTCATTTGGTTCTCCTCGATATTTGGTTGCAGGGCAGCCAACTCGACGGCCTGCAAATTCTCGAAAAGATCCAAATCGATCATCCGGGCCTGCCGGTTGTGATGATGAGCGGCCATGGAACGATTGAAACGGCGGTCGGCGCGATCAAGCAGGGTGCCTATGACTTCGTTGAAAAGCCGTTTAAGTCCGATCATTTGCTGCATGTTATCGACCGCGCTATTGAAGCTGCCAAACTGCGGCGGGAAGTGGCTGATCTCAAATCGCGCACCACGGTCGAATATGATCTGACTGGAAGCTCCCCCGTCATTGCCGCTGTTCGGCAGGCGATTGAGAAGGTCGCCCCGACCAATAGCCGCGTGCTGATTACCGGGGCGGCGGGAACGGGGAAGGAAGTCGTGGCACGGGCACTCCACGCTCAGTCGCGCCGGGCGACCGGCCCGTTTGTCGGCGTCAATTGCGCCATCATGCACCCGGATCGGATTGAACAGGAACTCTTCGGTACCGACGATAATGACGGGCCGCGCCGGGTAGGGCTGTTCGAGCAGGCGCATGGCGGCACGCTACTCCTGGACGAGGTGGCGGATATGCCGCTCGCCACCCAGGGCAAAATCGTTCGCGCCTTGCAGGAGCAAACCTTCGAGCGCGTCGGCGGACGCTCCAAGGTGGAAGTGGACGTGCGCGTCATCGCCTCCAGCAATCGGGATCTTGCCACCGAAATGGCTGAAGGCCGGTTTCGGGAAGATCTTTATTACCGGCTCAACGTGGTGCCGATCCGCATTCCCAGCCTGAAGGAACGCACCGAAGATATCCCCGATCTGGTGCGCTATTTCGTCCGTCGGGCGACCGAAATCAACGGTCTGCCGCCGCGCGAAATTGGCGAGGACGCGCTCGCCTCGCTGCAAGCCTATGATTGGCCGGGCAATATCCGCGAACTGCGCAATACGGTCGAGCGGTTGCTGATTATGGCCCCCGGCGATGCGCGCGCACCGATCCGGGCCGATATGCTGCCGCCGGAAATCAGCGCTAAGGCCCCGGCGGTGCTGGCCTGGGATAAGGGCGGCGAAATCATGTCGCTCCCCTTGCGGGACGCGCGCGAAGTGTTTGAGCGCGACTATCTTTTGGCGCAGGTCAATCGCTTCGGCGGTAATATCAGCCGCACGGCATCCTTCGTTGGCATGGAACGTTCGGCACTGCACCGTAAGCTGAAATCGCTCGGCGTTAATGGAACCGACCGGAAACTGTGACTGCTCTGATATGCCGCACCCCCTAGCCGGGCGCGCCGGATTGTCCTACATATAGGCTTCGTGTGTGTGACAATGTCGGTGCGCTGGTGCTGATAGAGTCTTGGTTTCTTTGGCAATGGCCCAAAAGCAAGAAGGAATGCCGTAATGAGCTCCGAAAAATCCCAGAATGTCCAGGACGTCTTCCTGAACTATATTCGTAAGCAAAAAATCCCGGTAACAGTGTTCCTTGTGAATGGCGTAAAGCTTCAGGGCATTGTGACGTGGTTTGATAACTTCTCGGTTTTGTTGCGGCGCGATGCGCATTCGCAGCTTGTTTACAAGCATGCGATTTCCACCATCATGCCCGCAGCGCCGGTTCAATTGTTTGATGGAGTGAAGGAAGCGGGTGACGTCTGATCCTTTGAGCGCGACGGATAACCCCGCCGCCGACCCTTATTTGCCTGAGGCGGCGGTTTCCATTGAGGCCGCCGCCCTCGGCGAGCATGCCGCAACGCGCGCATTTGTTATTCATCCCGATTTAGGCCGCCAGGAAGGCCCCGATAGCCGTTCTATCGAGGGGCGCGTGAACGAGGCCGTTGGTCTCGCCGAAGCCATTGGTTTGGACGTGCAACGCGCCGAAGCCGTGCGCCTGAAAATTCTCCGCCCCGCCACCCTGTTCGGCACGGGTGTTCTGGAGCGCTTGAAGCAGGGCATTGAAGAGGTGCAGGCGGCGGTTGTCATCGTCGACGGCCATCTGTCGCCGGTGCAGCAGCGCAATTTGGAACGCGAATGGCAGGTGAAGGTCATCGACCGCACCGGGCTTATTCTCGAAATCTTTGGCGCGCGCGCCCGCACCCACGAAGGGCGGCTTCAGGTCGAACTTGCCGCGCTCACCTATCAACGCTCGCGCCTCGTGCGGTCCTGGACCCATTTGGAGCGCCAGCGCGGCGGCTTCGGCTTCCTCGGCGGCCCTGGGGAAAGCCAGCTCGAAATTGATCGGCGCTTGATTGGCGACCGCATCGCCAAGCTCAAGCGCGAACTTGAGGAGGTCAAACGGACACGCGAACTTCATCGCGGCGCGCGTAAGAAGGTTCCCCAGCCGGTCATCGCCCTCGTTGGCTATACAAATGCCGGGAAATCGACGCTGTTCAACCGCCTGACCAATGCCGATGTGATGGCGGAAGATATGCTGTTCGCCACCCTCGACCCGACGATGCGCGGCCTGACGCTGCCGTCCGGGCGGCGGGTTATCCTGTCGGATACGGTGGGCTTCATTTCGGCCCTGCCGACCCAGTTGGTCGCCGCCTTCCGGGCGACGCTGGAAGAGGTGCTGGAAGCCGATATCATCCTGCACGTCCGCGACGCTTCGCACCCCGACAGCATGGCCCAAAAGGCCGATGTAGAAGCGGTCTTGCGCTCGCTCGGCCTCGAAAAGCAGGTCGATGCCGGGCTGCCGGAAGTGCTGAATAAGGTCGATCGCTTGGATGAGGAAGGGCTCGCCGAGCAAACCCGCCGCGTGACGGGCACGGCGCTGCCACTCTCGGCCCTCACCGGCCAGGGGATCGACGCGCTGCTGACCTATCTCGACGAAGCGCTGCGCGACCGGCAGCAGGTGATTGCTGTCACCATTGATCCGGCCGACGGGCGGCATCTGGCCTGGCTCTATGCTCACGGCGAAGTGCTTTCCCGCGAGGACGACGAGACCGGCCAAGCGCACCTAACGGTCGGGCTCGATCCGATGGAACTTTCGCGCTACCAGCGGCAGTTCCCGCAGTCGGTGATCGGCCTATGAGGGAGACGGCGGCGCTGCTCGGCCCCGTCGCCGACCTGCTGCGGGAAACGGCGGCGCGGGAGTTGGTGCCGCGTTTTCGCAATCTTTCGGCGGGCGATATTCGCGAAAAAGCCCCGAACGATCTCGTCACCGCCGCCGATCTGGCGATGGAAGCGGCCCTCATTCCAGCCCTGGAAGCGCTGCTGCCGGGCTCGACCACCGTGGGCGAAGAGGCGGTTGCCGCCGATCCCGCCGTGCGCGACCGGCTGCATGGCGATGATTGGGTATGGGTGATCGATCCGCTCGACGGCACCGCCAATTTCGCGCGCGGGCACGACGCTTTCGGCTCAATCCTCGCCCTGGTCCATCAGGGCGAAACCTACGCCGGCTGGATTCACGATCCGTTGACCGGCGTCATGGCCTGTGCCGCCAAAGGACAGGGGGCTTGGCGCGATGGCGCTGCCGTGCGCCTACCCGAACCGCCCGCCGATCTGGCCGACCAACACGCCGCCCTCTCGGTGCGTTTCTTCCCAGGGGAGGAGCGCAAGCGCTTGGGCCACCTTACCCAGCGTTTCGCCTCGCAGTCGCCCTGCTATTCGGCGGCGCAAGATTATCTGCGGTTGCTTCAGGGGGAAGCCCATTTAGCGCTTTTCTACCGCACGTTGCCGTGGGATCATGCCGCCGGGGTTTTGCTGGTCGAAGAGGCGGGCGGCTATGCGGCGAGCCCCTTGAGCGGCAAAGCTTATTCCCCCGCCGCTGCCGATCCGGGTTTGCTGATCGCGGCACGGGAAGCGCAGTGGCAGGCAGCGCGGGGGCTGTTGTTTGGGGGTATTCCTTAAACGGAGAAATGCGGATGAGAATGAACTGGAAAGCCGTTCTTCTCGTAGTTGGTTTAATATTTACTCAACAACCCGCTGCTATTAGCGCCAACTCGGTAATCCGCTGCGATAACCCGGAAAAATGGGTACAGTCACGGGCGTGCGCGAGTCCAGAGATTATGGCGTTGGTCGAAGCCTATCTTGCAGCTTGGCAACGAATTGTTGGTCGCTCCTCGTGGGAGGCTTTCGAAGATTACGCCGAAGATGACAAGACGACGGGCACCCACATCGAACAACTCTGTTGGGGCTTCCGCAACCCAACCCCACCGGTTTCAGAGAGTGATGCCTGTCTGATAAGCTTTATTCACCAGGAAATCGATTTTCTAGAAACCAAGTTCCTGACGCATTTACCGATCGGGTTTGGAAGGGTTCAAGCCCGCCGGATTAGCTGGGTAACGCCAACTCCGACCGGGGAAACCTCCCATCCCCAGTTTCCGGGAATAAAATCCTATGGATTTGTAGTTTTTCCCGCGTTTACCGAACCCCGCTTTAGGACCCTGCTTAAAATTCCAGAGGATATTATGTCCGTCGCGGATGTTAGCCGAAGCTTGCAGGTCGATTTCGATATTCTCGATCTTAGGCCGGAGAGCCTGACATTTCGGTATCGTTATCGCCAGGAAACCTTCTCAGGCGAGATGCGGGCTTGGGAAACTGTCAAAACCCTTGATCTGACCGGGGGCGGCAAATGATCCGCTTCCTTATTGGGCTGTGCCAGATTTTCGTTGTATTGCCCGCCCGTGCTGAAGATGGCCCCAGCTTCGACTGCCGCAAAGCCAGCACAGAAATCGAGCTGATGATTTGCGCCTTACCCAGCCTCGCCGCTGATGATCGGGATTTGAATGCTGCCTATACTGCGGCCTTAAAGAGGCTTCCGCCCGCCGGGCAGAAAATCCTTCGCGATTCGCAACGGGACTGGTTGAAGGCATTGAAAATCATGTGCCTCAATCGCGTTATTCCGCAAAGCGGCAAGGATGGGTACAATGCCGAATGCCTCTCTTTAAAATATCGGGAGCAGGCTGAATATTTGTCTCAGAAAGCGCTCATTACGCTTCCGGGGGGCCAAACCCTTATCCGCCGACAACAGATTGCCGCGAGCGACGGGTGGGATTACCCCCGTGACCCCACGACGGGGGCCTGCCAAGGGCCGGATCTTTGCTTGGGTCGATTGCTAGCTTACTACCCGGCTTTTGCGGCACCGGACCTTATGGCCGCGCTTCCCGATGGAAATATTATCGGGAACGACGCGCCAGATCCGGGAGAATCCGAAAGCGATTTCGAGGTGATTGTCGCAAACCGAAATTTTCTGTCGATCCGGCAATGGTTTTACTGGAATTCACCGATTATGCCTCACGGAAACGGCGGGCATTTCACTTATACAATCGATCTGCACCGAGCCCGCGGCCTGACCTTTGAGGCAATGTTCCGGCCCGACCGGCCATGGCGTTCGGCGATAACCAAACAGGTCATTGCCCAGTTTCCCGCTGAAAGTTCGGAAGCCTGCATTGCCCGACCGAAATTCACGCCCAAACAATGGGATGAGCTGATTTTTGCCGACGGTAAATGGCATTTGACCGAGACCGAGCTGGTCTTCGAGTTCGACCAAAACGCCTTTGCAAGCTACCGAACGCAGGAATGCACAATCAGCTTAGCGCTGGCCGATTTGAAACGGTTCATGACGGCGGAAATGCTGCGAAGGATTAAAGGGACGTGAAACCGATGCCTCGCCCGTACGCTCCAATCCTCGTGGGTTTCGCCCTACTTGCGGCCCTCTCAGGCGTGGCCCACGCCCAAACCGCCCCCAGCTTCGACTGTTCCAAAGCCAGCACCGAGGTTGAAAAGACCATCTGCGCCTCGCCCGATCTCGCCAAGGCCGATGTCGCGCTGGCGGCGGCCTATCGTGAGGCGCTGGCCCGCGCGCCGGAGGAGGCGAAACCGCTCCTGCGCGGCGATCAACGCGGCTGGATTGCCCATATCGGAAAAATTTGTCAGGCGCGCTGGGCCCCGAAAGAGGGTGGGGGCGACTATGTGACAGGCTGCATCGGCACGGCTTTGCGCCGCCAGACCGATTTTTATCACAACGAGGCGCTGCTCCCGCTGCCGGCCCCCTATGGCACTCTGCTCGCCCGCCAAGTGTATCGCACCGCCCCCGTGGCCGAGGCCGATCAGATGGATCATCTGCCCCGCATCCGGTCGGAGGAAAACCGTTTTCCGCAGTTTCTCGCCCGGGCTTTAAGCGCGTTGAGCGCCACCGCCCCGAAGCCTGCTGAGGATGATGCTTTTGAGACCGAGACCGGCTTTAAGGCCAGCCTGTACCGCGACCGCCTGCTGGTGCTCGAACAGACGATCTATACCTATCAGGGCGGTGCGCATGGGCTCTATGGGTCCGATTTTGCGGCCATCGATCTGGCGCGCGCGCGGAAACTGACGGAGGCCGATGTTTTCCAAACCGGGAGCCCGTGGCGCGCCGTGCTCGCCCGGGAGGCCGATAAGTCCCTGCGCGCACTAGCGAAGCAGGAGGGTTGGGAATATGAGCCTCTCACAATTGCCAAAATGACAAAGGCGGTCGGCGAGGCCGCGCGCTGGGCGCCGGGGGCGAGTTTTGGGGTCTATTTCGGCCTCTATGAGGTCGGCCCCTACGCCATCGGCACCCCTATTGCCAAGGTTCCCTATTCGGCTCTGCGCGCGTATTTCACCCCTGAATTCAAAGCCCTAATCGGCCTCGACTAACCCTGACGCTTCACCGCCAGCGGCCCAGGCGCCTGGCAGGTCGGCATCATTTGGATGCTGTTGATGTTCACATGGGCGGGCAGGGCGGTCGCCCAATAGATCGCTTCGGCAATATCGTCGGACAGCAGCGGCTGCGTGCCCGCGTACATGGCGGCGGCTTTGGCGTCGTCGCCTTTGAAGCGGATGTTGGAAAACTCGGTGCCGCCGCACAGGCCCGGCTGAATATCGGTTACGCGCACGTTGGTTCCGACCAAGTCGGCGCGCAGGTTGAGGGCGAACTGATGCACGAAGGCTTTCGTTGCGCCATAGACGTGCCCGCCGGGGTAGGGGAACTCGGCGGCGGTGGAGCCGAGCATAACGATATGACCGCGCCCGCGCGCCAGCATGCCGGGCAGCAGCAGGCGGGTGGCAAACATCATGCCCTTCACATTGGTATCGACCATCACTTCCCAATCGTCGAGATCGGCTTCCGGCGCGGGGCCAAGCCCGAGGGCGAGACCGGCGTTATTTACCAGAATATCGACCTCGGCGAAGGGGGCGGGTAGGGCCGAAAAAGCGGCTTCGGTGGCTTTGCGGTCGCGCGCATCCAGCACCAGCGGCAGCAGTTTATCGGCCCCGAACTCCGCTTGAAGCTCCAGAAGCCGGTCTTCCCGGCGTCCCGTGGCGATAACCTTATGCCCTTCGGTGATAAAACGGCGGGCAATGGCTGCGCCGAACCCGGCAGTGGCCCCAGTCACGAGAACGGTTTTGGCGGCAGAAACGGTCATCCAGGAACTCCAAGCTTTTAACAGCGGGTCAATGAGGGCGTCAGTTTACGCACCTAACAATATTGAGCAAGCCCAAGCCCGAAGGACCAGTCGGGCAGATCATTTTCCGACAGCGACACCAGCACGTCTTCCGCCCGCAACCCGAGCGCGACCAGATTGGCGGCGATGGCGGCATAGAGCGCTTTTTTCAGATCCACCGTGCGGCCTTGGCGCAAATAGATTTGCACGATCAGCGCGTTCGGGCTCCGGGCGATGCCGAGGTAATTGGCATCGATAATCAGGTGAGCGGGATCGTGCAGATTGATCACCTGAAAGCGATCATCGGCGGGAATGCCGATGGCCGATACGAGGGCGCTATGGACTGAACCGCCCCGAGTTTGCCGGAGACCCCAACTCGTGAGAAGTAGGGTCTATGACAAGCAAGACGACGAACAAGTTTTCTCCTGAAGTCCGCGC
>NZ_JBILQX010000162.1:0-8194 GCF_044372965.1 Elstera sp.
AGAGTCGTCGGGGGATGACAGGGGGAGCGCAATTGGCTGGGTTCCGACATCCCTGGATTCGTCGGGAGACGACAGGTTCAGGAAGTCGCAATTGGCGCGGGCCAACACGACCGAAGCCCTGCAACAGGCAATGGCGCGGTGCAAGCGCGGCAGTTACCGCTATCGCAAATTGCGCCAGCGCAAAGCCCGGCGGCAAGCCCGGCAGGCGGCGCAGCGCGATAACTTCTTGCATAATTTCAGCGCCGCTGTAGCGCGTAGCTTTGGCGATCTGACCATTGTGGCCCCGCCCTCGATTAAAGCCGCCACCGAATCCGGCGCGGGCGATGCCTTTGCCTGGGGCGCGGCAGTTGGCCCGAAAGCCGCCCTAAACCGCCATGTTCTGGCACAAGCGCCCGCCAGCGCCATCGCGCTGCTGACCTACAAAATCGAACAACAGGGCGGGCGCGTTGCGCTCGAAAAAGACCAAGCCCCGCCCGTTGCCATCGGCACCGCCCTGGTTGCCGCTACGAAAACCGCCCGAACCCTCAAACGCGCCGCCCGCAAAGCGACAGCGGCCTAGGAGACATCATGAAAAACGATATCGCTTTGCTGGATCAGGCCGCTGCTGCCGCAATGGCAACGATTAATGACCTGCAAACGGGCCGTATGGACGCCACCACCGGCTTTGCCATCGGCGTGAATGCTCATGCGATTTGCCGGGCCGAAGCGGTGAAGCTCGCCGCCCTCACCAGCGGCACCACCACGCCCGCACTGGGCGGGTTGCCAACGACCCCACAAACTCATTTGCAGTAGGAGCCCCCCAATGGCCCACCGCCCCAACAAAACCCCGGCTGCCGAGATGGCGGCGGATATTCTGACCATCGTCCGCGAGCAGGGCGACGACCATAGCGTTACCGACGATGAAGTGATTGAGCGCGGCTGGAGCCGGGCCGATCTGCTGGCGCACGGCCCCGAAGCCCGGCAAATCGCCCGGCGCCGGTTGAATTCCAGCGCCGCCCGCCAATCGCCGCGCTTCGGCCAAGCTGCCCAAGCTGCCCCGGCAGGTGCGGCATGAGCGCGGCTGACTTTGTTGACCGTATCGATGACGACGACTTGTTGAGGATGGTCAGCCACGCGCTGAAGGTTTCGGAGGAAGCCTATTGTTCAACGTTGCCTTCTTGCGAAACAGGAAACACGGAACCTGCCATTGCAGCCGAACGCGCGGCAGGCGCGGCAGCCGTTCGCGCAAGCCTTAAGCAGATTTACGCTGATTTTACGCTGATGGATTTGGCGACCTATCGTCGCCTGACCCGCGTGACCTACAGCAAGGACGCGTTCTGGCCCAGCTTCGCGGATCAGGCTGATGAAGAAACCGACGTTGCCGATCTCGTGGCGCTCGCAGAAACCAAAGGCTTAAAGGCTCATATTCACGTTTTCGAGCCAAGCGAAGAGCACTTTCATGAGGATGATTCTCTGCAATCACCCCATATCGCGGCGATTGCGCGCGAAGCTCAAGACGACTTCGGCGACACCTACCCAAACGCAACCCTGGTCGGCTGCTGGCCCCTTGATGACGGCGACTTTATCGTCGTTTGGGTAGAACCCCTAGCCGAAACGGCAGGTGCGGCATGAACCCGCTTCGCCAGGGCATCGGCGGCGCGTATCAGGCCAGCCTGAGCACGACCCAGCTTACCCTGAACACCACCTCCCGCCGGGCGCTGCTGCTGGCAGCGGGGTACACCACCCCGCCACCGATGCCGATGCCCCGGCCCCAGGGCAAAACCACCCAAAAACTTCGGGCGTAACGCCCCTTTCCTTAAACGGAGACTCCCATGTCGCAAAATTTTGTGCGCCTGCCCGCCCAGCTTATCACCGGGCTAACCCAGTTTCTGGCCTTTTCCATGCAGCACCACGCGCTTGCCAGTGCTGAAATGATGGGCGATCCCGCCGCCCGCGCCCAGCACGATAGCGCTTTCAGCGCCGCGCGTGGCGGGCTGGAACAGATTCGGGACGCGCTCGCCAACCCGCCGCAAGAACCGGTGGCCGGGCCGGACGTGGGGGATTTGTTCCGGTTTAATGGGGCTCGGTCGAGCGGCTTCTGGCCATCGCTTGCAAGCGCCTACCCAAGCGAAATTTCCGGCATTGACGCAACAAAAGTCTATGTCGTCGAGCGTGCGACGCGCCTGGAGCCGCCGGTTTACGTGCTTTGCTCCCCCAAGTCTCCCTTGGAGTTCCAAGTTTTCGCCACGCTGGAGGAGGCAGCAGCCGCCCTAGCCCGCCGCGCGCCGCCGGAAGCGGAAGCCGACGCCGCGCCGGTTGAGTCCGCCCCGGCACCCGGCGGGGCCGATGCGGTAGTCGAAGATGATACCGCCGTCGCCGGTTAGCGCGGCGCGGCTCCCCCTTCGGCGCGAGGTGCCCGACATGACCCCTTGGCTTTGGTCCCCCGCCCGCACCGCCTGGGCGCTTTGGTTCTGGCAGCGCGCGGCCAAGCTGCGCGCGTGGGTGAAGGATTTGACCGATCCGCCGCCCGTGCCCGCGTGGCTCGCGGTTGGCGCGCCCGCCCATGCCGTGCAGATCGGCACGGTCGAGGTGATCGGCATTCATTCGGGCAGCTTTACCGCCGATGTTCTCTCGGCCAGCGGCAAACGCTGGACGGTGTGCATCGCCGCGCTGGAGCCGATCAGTTCCGCCGCGATGGCGGATTTTCTGCACGCCCGGCGTGCCCACCGCGCCCGAAGCTCCTGCAAACCCAGCGGGCGCATCTACCCCTTCCCACCCCGCCCGATGGTAATGCCCGGCGCGGCCCAATCTACAGGAGGAGACAATGTCTGAAATCGATGAACGTGCGTTTCAGTTGCGAACCGTCACGCAACTGATAGAGCGCGCCAACGGCGGTGACGATTTCGATGGCCTGAATAAGGAGATGAACGAGGTCGTCGAAAGTCTGCAAACGCAGATTTGCGACCATCACGTCGATACGGCCAAAGGCAGCCTGACCATCACCATCGATTTCACCGCCGACCGGAAAGGGTTGGACGTGAAGATCAGTTCCAAAACCAAAAAACCCAATCGGCCCAGCACCAAGGACCGGTTCTTCATCACCGACGACAACCGGATCAGCCTGCGCGATCCGGCACGCGGCACGATGTTCGAGGGCGCGAACCTCGGACGGCGCAACAGCAACTAACCCACCGAGGATAAAATGAACCCAACCACCGATTTGCACGAACTCTTTACCGCCGCCACGGCGTTGACCGATGGGTCAACCTGGGAAATCCCTAATCCGGAAAAGCCCAGCGAAAAAATCCAAATCGCGGAGCTTTCGAAGGGCCGCGAACTGGTCAGCCTGAAAAAATTTCAGGACGAATACCGCACACGGCCCGAACGCATTAAGGCCGACGCCAAAATCGAAACCCTGGATAGCTTGGTCGATTACGCCAACCGCTTCAAACGCCCCGAATCGGCCCTGCACGCCACGCTGTTTTCGCCCTACAAGCTAACGCTGAAGGTCGATTACCACGGCACGGGGGCCGACGCCGACCCCAGCTTTAACACCCACCGGGCCGATTACGCTTTTCCCCTGTCGGAACCGATGAAAGCATGGATGAAAACGGCCAACGGCGACCTAATGGATCAGCAAGACTTCGCGCATTTTCTGGAAGATCGCGCGGTCGATATCCACAACCCGCCGACCGATTGGCAAATGCTGAAAGCCGACCAGCTTAACCTGATGCTGGACCTGCTGAACCTGCGGGACGATATCAGCCTGATGGACGGGCAAGGCCGCTATATCGACCAGGACGGCAAGCTGCTCGATTCCGAAGGGCCGGAGCCGGAGGATGATCGGTACATTCCGCGCAAGGCCCTCTACAAGCTGCGCCGCAAGCGCTTTGCCACCGAACTGCATATGGAAAAGTTCGCAGTAGGCATCGAGATCACCAACAACAGCACCGCCGCGCAATCATACGACCCTAAATCGGGTCAAAAAACCCTCACCTATAAAGACGATCACTTAGATAAAGATGGGCGCGCCCTAAAAGTACCGGAACTGTTCTTGATTAATATTCCTGTTTTTGAAAACGGCCAACGCCATCTGCTGCCGGTGCGGCTCTATTATCGCCTGCCGAAAAATGGGGCGATTAAGTGGGCGCTGCAAATAATTGAGCCGGAACGGATGATTCGCATCGCCGTGGAAGCCGCCGCGCGCGCCGCTGCCGACCGCACGGGTCTGCCGCTGTTCTTCGGCACGCTTTAAGCGCGCCTGTCTGTTCCTCCCGAGCCTTCCCCGGCGGTGCGCCGCCGGGGCCTTTTTCCCGCCGCGCGAACGAGTGAGCCCATGACCAGCATCACCCTTTCCCCGATTCCCAGCGCCCCAATTCCGGGGGAGCGGGGGCCGTGGCTGCAAACCAACTCGGGCGGGCGCTGGTATTATCTCGATCCCCTCCCGGAAGACGTGGTGTGGAATGATATTGCACGCGCGCTGGCAATGACCGTGCGCTTCAACGGGCATACGCTTGTGCCCTATTCGGTCGCGCAACATTGCGTCGAGGTCGCCAAGATCGTCGGGCCAGATGCACAGCCCTACGCCCTGCTGCATGACGCGCAAGAGGCGTATTTAGGCGATTGGCCGACGCCGCTCAAAGAGGCGCTGGCCACTTACGGCAAGCGCCCGGCGCTGCGGCACCTCGAAGATATGTCGTCGTTGGCCATTCACCGCGCCGCTGGCCTGGAGTTTCCGCCACCGCCCGATATCGCCGCCGAAGTCAAACATGCCGACCAAGTGTTGCTAGTAACCGAAGCACGCGATTTCCACGCGCACACCGTGACCTTCTCGCGCCCCATGCCGCGACCAATGAACCGCAAAATAAAGCCGCTCACATGGACCGCCGCGGCCGATGCGTGGCTTAAAGATGCGCGGCTATTACTGCCCCGGATGGGGTGAGGAGAGAGAGACATGGCTGACCGTACCAAAATCGAATGGACTGACGCCACCTGGAACCCCTTTAAGGGCTGCTCGCGCGTTTCCGAAGGCTGCCGAAACTGCTACGCCGAACGGATGGCGGGGCGATTCGCGGGCGAGGGACAACCGTTCCAAGGGATCGTGCATCGCGTGGGCAAGGAATTTAGGTGGACGAAAAAATTCGATGTCGCCGGGGCTTGGGATCAGCCCCTGCGCTGGCAAAACCCCAGGCGCATCTTCGTCAATAGCATGAGCGACACGTTTTATGAGGGAGCCATCACCCCAGCGATTGACCTAATTTTTGCGGTCATGGCCCTTACCCCGCAGCATACTTATCAAGTCCTTACCAAACGGCCAGAACGCGCGCTCGCGTACCTGCCACCGCGCCGGGCGCACCCTGTTGGCTTAGCGGCCTTAAACATTGCTTTAGAGGCAGCAGCCAAAAATCCGCGTACAGCCGTGGGTCGGGGGTGCATGCTGGATGGTGATATCGCGCATCTCACGATTTGGCCGCTACCAAATGTTTGGATTGGGACATCTGTAGAGAATCAAGCCGCCGCCGACGAACGGATTCCGCCCCTCCTCGAAACCCTTGCCGCCAAGCGCTTTCTAAGCTGCGAGCCGCTGCTAGGGCCGATCATCCTGAAACCCGAATGGCTGGCGCGGCTAGATTGGGTCATCGTCGGTGGCGAATCAGGCCCAGGCGCGCGCCCGATGCACCCGGATTGGGTTCGCCAGATCCGCGACCAATGCGCCGCCGCCGGGGTGCCATTTTTCTTTAAACAGTGGGGGGCGTGGCAAACGGTCTATGACCGCGACCACGATGACCCGGATTGGAGGCGATGCCCCAGGGAGAGCGGCAATAACAAGCGCTACCTGAATTTAGCCGGGGGGACGGGCTTCCACGGCGAGCGCGTGGTGTTTGTGCAGCGCCGCAGCAAACAAACCACCGGGCGGACGCTCGACGCGCGCACCCACGATGCTTTTCCGGGGGAACCAGCGTGACCGACCATCCCATCCTCTTTTCCGGCCCGATGGTCCGCGCGCTGCTGGAGGGCCGCAAAACCCAAACCCGGCGGATCGTGTCGCCACAAAACCTTAAATTTTTCAACCCCGAAACAGGGAATCTAGAATCAAGCCAGAGGATGATCGAAAGGGCTTTCAGCTATGTTCGGAACCTACGCATGCTTGAGGCAGGCGGTTGGAATTGGCAAGCAGAGGCGCTTGGGGGCGATCCCTTCGCTTATTCCCGCTGGCAGGCGCGCAGCAAAGTTCTTGTTGGGGACATTCTTTGGGGGCGTGAGACATGGGCTGTCTCAACGATCTATGACGGATGCCGGGCCGACAAAATCAACCCAGACCGCATCCCGCTTTTCTGTGGAATTCGTTATGCGGCCACCGACGCACGCCTGGGCATTAAAGACCGACCCTCTATCCACATGCCCCGCTGGGCATCACGCCTAACCCTAACCGTCACCGAAGTCCGCTTACAACGCTTACAGTACATCACCAAGCGCGATGCGATTGCCGAAGGCGTGCAGTTCGATGAGGGATTTAACGGCTACACCGTAGAGAGCGGCACGCACTACCACCCGGACGATCCACGCCAGAGCTATAGGAGCCTCTGGAGCGCGATCAACGGCGATGAAGGCCCCAAAAGCTGGGACGCCAACCCGTGGGTACTGGCCTATAGCTTCGACGTGCGGTACGGCAATATTGACAAGGAAGGCGGCGCATCATGACCCCCCTCATGAAAGCCGAAGAGGTGGCCGCGCGCTTTGCGGTGAGACGGGAGACCGTTTACCGGTTGATAAGCCGTGGGCTGCTGACCAGTCCGGTTAAAGTCACCGCCCGCGCCTCGCGCTGGCCGGAAACGGAGATCAATGCCGTTATCGCCGCCCGAATCGCCGGAAAAACCGACGCGCAGATTAAGAGCCTCGTGCAAAGCCTCACAAAGGCGCGGCAGGCAGCAGATAGTCCGCCCAGCGCTGCATAAGCAGCGCGCGCCGCTCAAGGTGATCGGTGCGCAGGTAGGCCGCCACCGTTTTATCTTTCAGCGCATGGGCAAGCGCCGCCTCGACCACGTCATGCGGGGTATCGGTGGTTTCCGCCGCCCAATCCCTAAACGAGGACCGGCACCCGTGCGCCGTAACCGGCTTAGGCCAATTCAGCGTGCGAATGAGCTTGGTCAGCACCATATCGGACATCACCCCTCCACTGCGCCCCCCTGGGAAAATCAAATCGCCCGCCGGGGCCACGGCCCGCGCCCGTCGCAGCACCGCCACCGCCGCCGTCGAAAGCGGTACTCGATGCACTCGCCCCGCTTTCATGCGGTCGGGCGGAATCGTCCAAACCGGCTCTGCGCCATCCAGATCGGCGATTTCAGCCCAGGTCGCGCCGCGCACTTCGCCCGACCGAACCGCCGTGAACATCAAAAATTCAAAAGCGAGTTTGACAAGCGGGGTCGAGGTACAGGCACGAACCGCCGCCAAAAAATCGGGCATCTCGCTGTGGGGCAGCGCCGCAAAATGACCGCGCTCGCCTTTTTGCGGCGGCAGGCCCTTAACCACAGCATCGCAGGGGTTCGGCTCTGTGCGCCAACCCTTCGAGAGCGCGAAATCAACCACCATGCCGAGGCGCTGTTTAAGCCGCCGGGCGGTTTCGGGGGTTTCGGTCCAAATCGGCAGCAGCACGGCGCGCACGTCACCCGGCCCAACCTCCGCAATCTTGAGCCGGCCAATTTTCGGAAAGGCGTGAGCTTCGAGGGTGTTTATCCACTGATCGGCATGTTTGCCATTTTTCCAGCCCGCGCGCCGCTCTTCAAACAGCGCCCGCGCCGCAACCTCGAAGGTTGGCACCGACCGCACCGCCTGCCGCTCGACCATCGGGTCATCGCCCAACGCCACCCGATCCCTCAGCGCCTGCGCCGCCGCCCGCGCCGCAGCAAGCCCCACCTCCGGATACCCACCCAACCCAAACTCGCGCCGATGGCCGTGGACCATGATTCGCAATAGCCACCGCCCAGCAGCCCGGCCCGAAGAGGCGCGCGAAGTAATTCTAACCATCAGCCCGCCGCCATCGTAATATGTGCCCGGCGCGGCATTCCGCAAACCCGCATCCTTCAACCGGTTTAGGACGTGCTGCCCCACAATTCTGCCCCACATTTTCAGCGTCACGATGCACCACAAGCTGCCACATCAGGACACAGAAAAATAGATAAAATCAATAATTTAGCTTGTTGCAGGGGGTGGCAGT
>NZ_JBILQX010000163.1:0-8186 GCF_044372965.1 Elstera sp.
AGAATGGCGGGTCGCGCTGGCGGGTCAATCGCTGATCCGCCACGATCCGCTTCCGGGGGCCGGGGCGGACACCTTAGCGCTGGTCGATCTGCTGCGCGGCTGCGATGCTGCCTTCACCAATTTCGACGGCAGCATCGCAGGCCGCTTCGGCGGTTGGCCAATGAAGGATAAGGCCGCCCACGGGATTGCCCCGGCACTGCTGGACGTTCTCAAGAACTTCGGCTTCACCCATTTGTCGCTTGCCAATAATCACGCGGGCGATTTGGGGCCGAACGGCATTCTCTCGACCTTGGAGGAAACCCAGGCGCGCGGCTTTACCGTCGCGGGCACGGGGCCGACGCTGACGGCGGCAACCCAGGCCGGCTTGGGCGGAGAGCTCGCTCTGGTTGCGATGGACGCCGGGCCGTGGGACGCCTCGGTCTATGCGAGCGACGGCGTTGAGGGCGGGCCGGGCCGCCCTGGCGTCAATCGCTTGAAAGTCTCGCGGCGCTTGGGATTACCGCCGGAAGTTCTGGCACAATTCGCCACATTGGCCGCGCAGATGGGGGATAGCCAACGCCTGAAAACCCGCGTGGCCGTGGGCTTCCAGACGCCAACGCCGCCGGGCTGTCAAAGTTTCTTCGGCCTCACCCTCGAAGTCGCCGAAGCGCCGGAAGAGCATTGGACGGTCGATGAGGTCGATCTCGCCCGCCAAGAAGCCGCCATCGCCGCTGCCAAAGCCACGGGCGCGCTGGTTATCGCGTCGCTCCACACGCACCATTGGCCCGCCGATTGGGAGAAGCCCGCGCCCTGGATACCCGGTCTCGCCCGCCGCCTGCTCGCAGCGGGGGCCGATCTTTTCGTCGGGCATGGCGCGCCGGTGCTGCACGGGATGGAATTGATCGACGGGAAACCCGCCTTCTATGGCCTTGGGAACTTCCTGTTCCACTCCCAACGCCAAAGCGTGCGCCCGCACCCGGCCCTATGGCGCAGCATTCTTGCCGTGCCAAGCTTTGCGGGTGGAAGATTAAACGGCCTTGATGTTCACGCGCTGCGCCTCGGCGGCGGCGATCAACCGCGTCTAGACGATCGGCCCGCACTGTGGCGCGGCCCGGATGCAGATGCGTTTTTGCGCAATTGGTGCGATCAGACCCATATCGCCGGATGGGACGGCGGTGATGGCCGCCTATCCCTGAGGCTCGACCGCTGATCTATAGTGCCGGTTGCCCATACCCGCGCGAGAGTGCAACGACCATCGTGAGCCCCAAGGGCGCCAAAACCAGCGCCACATAGAAAATGACCTGCGGGCCAAAAATCAACACCGCCGCAATCAGCGTCAGCAGCAGGTTGATAACGACGAGCGTCGGTAAATCGATCCGGTCCTGGTGAGTTTCGTGCTGCATTGCAACCATCTCAGTTGAAAATCATAGACTGAATGGCGTTCTAACAGACGTGCAGCGCAAAATCACGCGGCAAGAAAGGCCGGTTTCAAGCCGCCTTCACCCCGCGCAAAAACCCATCGACCACATCGCGCAACGCCGCCGCTTGGGTCGTGAGCCCTTGCGCTGCGGCCAGCACCCGGTCCGCCGTTTGGCCGGTTTGGCCCGCAACATCTGTGACGCTGCCAATCGTATCGCTGATTTCTTGCGTCCCGGCCGCCGCCTGCTGGACGTTCCGCGCGATTTCCGCCGTGGCCGCCGACTGTTGCTCGACCGCAGCCGCTACCGTGGCGGCGATTTCGTTGATATCGGTGATGCGGCTCAGAATGCCGTTGATCGCCGTCACCGCGTCCTGGGTTACGGCCTGGGTGGCATTGATCTGGCGGTTAATCTCTTCGGTTGCCTGGGCGGTTTGATTGGCGAGGCTTTTAACCTCATTGGCGACCACGGCAAACCCCTTCCCCGCCTCCCCGGCGCGGGCGGCTTCGATGGTGGCATTCAGGGCGAGAAGATTGGTTTGCGCGGCAATTTCATCGATCAGTTTCACCACAGTGCCGATCTGCTGCGCGCTTTCGAGCAGCCCCTGCACCGTAGCATTCGTCGCCTGCGCTTCCTGGGCCGCCCGCTGGGAAATATCGCTCGATTGCGCCACCTGCCGACCGATCTCGCGGATGGAGGACGAAAGCTCGTCGGCAGCTACCGCCACCGTATGCACATTCGCCGACGCATGCTCGGTAGCCGTTGCTACAACCTGCGCCTGCCGGTTGGTTTGTTCGGCATTGGCCGACATGGTTTGCGCCGTCACTTCCATCTCCTGCGAGGCGGTGGAGACCGACCCCAGCACACCGGAAATCGCTAGATCGAAACTGCCGGTGAGGCGCTCCAAGGTTTCGGCGCGGGCCTCGCGCGCCGCCCGTTGCGCTTCTTCCGCCGCCGCCAACGCATCGGCGCGCAGGGCATTATCTTTGAACACCTGCAGGGCTAAGGCCATCGAACCGATTTCATCCTGGCTTGCGGGTGGAATCGCGATTTGACGGTTCCCCTCGGCCATCGCTTGCATCACCTGGGTCATGCTGAGCAACCGGGCGATAATCTGTCGGTTGACATAGAACGACCCGATAGCGACCGCCAATAGCAACGCCCCCACGGCAACGCCGATGAGAATATTCATGCCCGCTTGAATGGCCGCGCGCATATCCCCTGCCGCCTGCGTAACGCCCTCGCGCGCTTGGCTAACGAAGCCCGCCGTATCTTTGCGGATGCCTTGGGAGACCGACAGGTTCGACGCCAGCATGAAATCCCGGTCCTGCAAATCCAGTAGGCGCGTGCGTTGCACATGGAAAAGATTGGCGGCCATCACCTCCTTGATCTTGGCGACCGAGGTGGTGAAATAGGCTTGATCGGCGGGCTCTAGCCCTTCGATGAGGCGAATAAGCCGCGTGGATTGATGGGCGGCCTGCTGCTCCATCCCATCCAAATCTTCGAGCTTTTCGACGGTGAGCATCGCGCGGACTTGCCAAGACAGACGGCTGACGAACTGCACGATGGTGGAGCCGCCACTATCGCCGCGCAGCACGCGCGATGCGGTAATGCCAACCTCGCTCACCGCCGTATCGAACTCGGCGACTACGCGCTTTAGCCGCGCGTCGGCATCAAGCGCGGCGCTATTGGCCGTATCGAGCGTGTTGAGATTGCGCATCAGATCATCGATATAATTTTTAAGATCGCTGACTGCCGTCGGCGCGATCCCGCCGTCCTGCAGCCGCTTTATCAGGCGCAGGGCTTCGTCGCGGTCCGCCGTCATCTGCTGGCGCACACCGTCGCGCGCTTCCGGCGTTGAGGCGGAAATAACCGCCGCCCCCAGGCCGACTAAGCGTTCGCCCTGGGCTTGCAGCAAGAGCGCCACTTCGATTTGCGGCAAACGATCGTCAACGACCGTGTCCATCCGCACCAGAACGGTCTGGAAAGCCACCCAGGCCGCCGCCGTCGCCAAAACCGGCAAGAGAGAGATGATCCCAAACGCCAGCCACAACCGGCCCCGAACCCCGAGCGATCCCGAATGACGCATCTCTACCCCCTATTCACCTCAAAAGCATCGCGCTTTCCCGATGAATTTAGGACAGATTCGCCGCCATATGCCAGAAACATTAGGATTAAGCACTATTCTCCCAGATTATACACTGCGGCGCTCAGATGTTTCGCGGCTTCTTCGCGATCAAATCCAGCACGACTTGCGCTGCATCCAACACATTCGTCCCCGGCCCAAAGACCGCCGAAACCCCGGCATCGAGCAGAAATTGATAATCCTGGCGCGGAATAACCCCGCCGCAGATGACGACGATATCACCGCCACCCTTGGCCTTCAGTTGGTCGATCAACTGCGGCAGCAAGGTTTTATGCCCCGCCGCGAGCGAGGAAACGCCAATGGCGTGGACCTTCTGGGCCAGCGCCATATCGGCGGCCTCTTCCGGCGTTTGGAATAGTGGCCCTGCCACCACGTCGAAGCCGATGTCAGTAAAACCAGAAGCGATCACCTTCGCGCCCCGGTCGTGCCCATCCTGGCCGAGTTTCGCCACCATCAGCTTGGGGCGGCGTTTGATTTCCTTGGCGAAGCTTTCGAGCCGCTCCACCAGCACGGTCATTTCCGGCTCGCCCTCATAGGCTTTGCCGTAGATGTTCGTTACCACCTGCGGCGTCGCCGAATGATTGCCGAAGACGGTGCGCATCGCGTCCGAAATTTCCCCAACCGTCGCGCGGGCGCGGGCGGCTTCGACGGCAGCGGCCAGAAGATTCCCTTCGCCGGTGCGGGCGATATTTTCGAGCGCGGCCAGGGTTTCGGCAACCGTGCCTGCATTGCGGCGGCGCTTCGTGTCTTCGATGCGCTTTACCTGGGCGATGCGGACGGCGCTATTATCGATTTCGAGAATATCGATGGGCTGCTCGTTCTCCAGCCGGTACTTATTCACGCCGACGATGACCTCGTCGCCCTTATCGACGGCAGCCTGACGGCGCGTCGCCGCCTCTTCGATCAGGCGTTTCGGCAAACCATCGTTCACCGCTTGCGTCATGCCGCCCATCGCTTCGATCTCTTCGATCAAAGCCCAGGCTTTTTCCGCCAATTCGTTGGTGAGGCTTTCGACGTAATAGGAGCCCGCCAGCGGATCGACCACTTTGGTCACGCCGGTTTCATGCTGAAGAATAAGCTGCGTGTTGCGGGCGATGCGCGCCGAAAATTCGGTGGGCAGCGCAATCGCCTCGTCGAAGGAATTGGTATGCAGCGATTGGGTGCCGCCCAACACCGCCGCCAGCGCCTCATAGGCCGTGCGGACGATATTGTTATAGGGGTCTTGCTCCTGCAACGACACGCCCGAGGTTTGGCAATGGGTGCGCAGCATCAGCGACGACGCCTTCTTCGGCGCAAACTCCGCCATGATCCGCGACCACAGCAGGCGGGCGGCGCGCAGCTTGGCGGCTTCCATAAAAATATTCATGCCGATGGCGAAGAAGAACGACAGGCGCCCGGCAAACTCATCGACATTCAAGCCCTTGGCGAGGGCCGCGCGCACATATTCGCGCCCATCGGCCAGGGTGAAGGCGAGTTCCTGCACCAGGGTCGCCCCGGCTTCCTGCATATGGTAGCCGGAAATGGAAATCGAGTTGAAGCGCGGCATTTCCTTAGCCGTGAACTCGATGATATCGGCAATAATCCGCATAGAGGGTTCGGGCGGATAGATATAGGTATTGCGGACCATGAATTCCTTCAGAATATCATTCTGAATGGTCCCCGAAAGCTCGGCGCGCGGCACGCCCTGTTCTTCCCCGGCAACGATGAAACTCGCCAGAATCGGAATGACCGCGCCGTTCATCGTCATCGAGACCGACATGTCTTGCAGCGGAATGCCGTCGAAGAGGATTTTCATATCCTCGACCGAATCGATGGCAACCCCCGCCTTGCCCACATCGCCTTCGACGCGCGGATGATCGGAATCGTAACCGCGATGGGTGGCGAGATCGAAGGCGACCGACAGGCCCTTTTGCCCCGCCGCTAGGTTCTTGCGGTAGAAAGCGTTCGATTCTTCCGCCGTCGAAAACCCTGCGTACTGGCGAATGGTCCACGGGCGGCCTGCATACATGGTCGCGCGCGGCCCGCGTAGGAACGGCGCGAACCCTGGCAAGCCGTCGAGATGCTCGATCCCGGTCAGATCGTCCTTGGTGTAGAGCGGCTTGACGTCAATGCCTTCCGGCGTGTGCCAGATGAGGGTTTGCGGCGAAACCTTCAGCTCTTTTTCGGCGAGCGTGTCCCAATCCTGCACGGTTTTTTTCTCGGTCATGCCTGCCTCCCGTGCGCCTATTCGAATTCCAAGATGAGTTCATCGACGGCCAAGCTTTCACCCACGGCCACCGCGATACGCTTCACCACGCCCGTGCGTTCGGAGCGCAGAATATTTTCCATCTTCATCGCCTCGACCGAGGCGAGCGCTTGCCCGGCTTCCACGGCTTCGCCGACGCTGACGTTGACCGCCGTAATCACGCCGGGCATCGGGCAGAGCAGCATTTTGGAGGTATCGGGCGGCAGCTTCACCGGCATCAGCGCCGCAAGCTCGGCACTGCGCGGGCTGCGAACGCGCACCACCAGATCGATGCCGCGTAAGCGCAGGCGCAAACCATTGCCCGGCACCAGGTCGACCTTTACGCCGAGCGGCACCCCATCGACGGTAAAGCGCGCAAGGCTGCGCCCCGGCGTCCAATCGCTGGCGACGGACAGGGTGGGGCCATTCTCCAGCGTCACCAGCGCGCCATCTTGGCGCGGCTCGAAGGTCGTACCAAAGCGATGCTCGCCCAGCGTCACGCCCCAGGACCGCCCGACCACGCGGCGGTGGTTGGAGAGTGCGCCGGAAATATCCGCCGCGCGCTCCTGAAGCGCTTGATTGATGAAGGTCGCAATCGCGGCCAGTGCGCGCGCTTCGGTTTGGTTTGGGGTGACGCCCTTAAAGCCCTCGCGGAATTCTTCGGCAATAAACCCCGTCGTCAGCCGCCCCGCTTGGAACCGGTCGTGCCGCATCACCGCCGAGAGGAACGGCAGATTATGGCCGATGCCTTCGACCTCGAAGGTATCCAGCGCCACCGACATCGCCTCAATCGCCGTCAGGCGATCTGGCCCCCAGGTGCAGAGCTTGGCAATCATCGGGTCGTAATACATCGAGATTTCACCGCCCTCGAACACGCCCGTATCGTTGCGCACGATGGTGCCATCGGGCTGCGGGCCTTCGACCGGCGGGCGGTAGCGCGTTAGCCGCCCAATGGAGGGCAGGAAATTGCGGTAGGGGTCTTCGGCATAAAGGCGGCTTTCCATCGCCCAACCGGTTAGTTTGACATCGTCCTGCCCAAAGCTGAGCTTTTCACCGGAAGCGACGCGGATCATCTGCTCGACCAGATCAATACCGGTGATGAGTTCCGTGACCGGATGCTCCACCTGCAACCGCGTGTTCATTTCGAGGAAGTAGAAATTGCGGTTGCCATCGACGATGAATTCCACCGTCCCCGCCGAGAAATAGCCCACGGCTTGCGAGAGCGCGACCGCCTGCTCGCCCATCGCCTTGCGCGTTGCTTCATCGAGAAACGGCGAGGGCGCTTCTTCGATTACCTTCTGATTGCGGCGCTGAATGGAGCATTCGCGCTCGCCCAAATACAGCACCGTGCCGTGCTGATCCCCCAAAACCTGAATTTCGATATGGCGCGGTTCGGTCACGAATTTTTCAATGAAAATCCGGTCGTCGCCGAAGGAGGCTTTGGCTTCGTTTTTCGACGATTGGAACCCTTCGCGGGCTTCCGTGTCGGTCCAAGCGATGCGCATGCCCTTACCGCCACCGCCCGCCGACGCCTTAATCATCACCGGATAGCCGATGCCTTGGGAGATGCGCACGGCTTCTTCCGCGTCGGCAATCAAGCCCATATGGCCGGGCACGGTGGAAACCCCCGCCTCTGCCGCCAGCTTCTTCGAGGTGATCTTATCGCCCATCGCCTGAACCGCGCGCACCGGCGGGCCGATGAAAGTCACCCCCTCCTTCTGCAAGGCTTCGGCGAAGACCGGGTTTTCCGACAGAAACCCATAGCCCGGATGCACCGCATCGGCCCCGGTCTTTCGGATCGCGTCCAGAATCTTATCAATAACGATATAGGATTGGTTCGACGGGGCCGGGCCGATATGCACCGCCTCGTCGGCTTCCCGCACATGCATCGCATCGCGGTCAGCGTCCGAGTAAACGGCGACGGTCGCAATGCCCATTTTCTTGGCCGTGCGGATGACCCGGCAGGCGATTTCACCGCGATTGGCGATAAGGATTTTTTTAATCATCGGACCTGCGGCTCCCGCGAAACTGCTCTAAACCCCTCCCCCGCCGGGCCTGCCGCCCCGCCGCGCTCTTGATCGGCGCAGTCGGGACGGCAGCGGCAAGGGCCTCCCCCTCGGCTCGATCCTCTGGATTACAGAGGAATAGTATCGTGTTTGCGCCAGCGCCGTTCCGCATCCTTATGGCGCAGCGAGGCAAAGGCGCGGGCAATGCGGCGGCGCGACGAATGGGGCATGATGACCTCATCGATAAAGCCGCGTTCTGCCGCCACGAACGGGTTCGCAAACCGCTCTTCATATTCTTTGGTGCGCGCGGCGATTTTCTCTGGGTCGCCCAACTCGGAGCGGTAGAGAATTTCGGTTGCGCCTTTCGCGCCCATCACGGCGATTTCCGCCGTCGGCCACGCGTAATTGATATC
>NZ_JBILQX010000164.1:0-8150 GCF_044372965.1 Elstera sp.
CGGCGCGCCTCGGCGGGGGTATCGGCTTTTGCGTAGAGAAGGTCGAGCTTGCGCCGGAGCCCGAGCGCTTCCCGGATCTGGCGCAACAGCAACCGAACTTGCGGCGATAAGCGCCCGCCATAACTGTGCAGGGCAGCGGGAGGCCGGGCACCCATCGCCACCGCACCGATGGCTTCGAGTTTTATCAGAGCCTCTTTTGCAGCCGCCGCTAGGTCTGTGTCAGACCAAGCCGCCACCAACCGCGCGCCCAACACCAAGGCCTCATGTTCGGTGGCGGAGAGGGCCAGAGGCGGCAGAAAAAAGCCGGGGCGCAGGACATAGCCAACCCCGGCTTCGCCTTCAATCGGCACGCCGCTTGCCGTCAAATCCGCAATATCGCGGTAGATGGTCCGGGTAGACACTTCGAGCCGCGCCGCCAATTCGTGGGCGCGGCGCAAACGCCCGCCGTGAAGAAGCTGCAAGATCTCGAAAAGTCGATCCGCGCGGCGCATCTTACCTCCGAGGTTTTATCGCATGGCGACGCGCGTGTGGGTATGGCGCATCACCACCGATGGCCCGTGAATAGCGCCGCCGAACGCCGCAAAACCAGGATCGGCCGTAATGGTTGCGGCTGCCTGTTCGGCGGTCGCCAAATCGGCCCACTCAACAATATCGGTCCAACGACCATCCTCACTTTGCGTCAGCCAACGTTGCCGAAAGCCAGGGGCCGCGCGGCACAGGGCTTCGGTTGGCGGTACCGTCGCTAAGAAAGCTTCGCGGGTAATGCCGGGCTTCAGGGAAAATTCAACAATTTCAAACACGCTCATGCGCTGTCTCCTGCTGGGGTTAACGAAGGCGACCCTAGCAGGGGCCTGCTGACAGCATCCCGTCAGCAGGCTTTCCCAGCGCTACTCGATCGTCGGCAAAATCTTCGCCAAGGTCTCAACGATCCGATCGATTTGGTGCTTTTCGATAATCAGCGGCGGCGACAGGGCGATAATGTCGCCGGTCGTGCGGATCAGAACGCCCGCGTCATAGGCTTTCAGGAACGTTTCGAAGGCGCGCGCCGTGGGTTTGCCCGCGCGCGGCTCAAGCTCGATCCCGCCGACAAGGCCGAGATTGCGCACGTCGATAACATGCTTGGTGCCCTTCAAGCTATGCAGCGCGTTTTCGAAATAGGGGGCCATTTCGGCGGCGCGCTCGAACAATTGCTCGTCGCGGTACACGTCCAGCGTGGCGATCCCGGCGGCGGCGGCAATCGGGTGGCCCGAGTAGGTATAGCCGTGGAACAGTTCGATGGTGTTTTCCGGCGCGTTCATGAAAGCATCGTAAATCCCATCGCGCGCGAAAACGGCGGCCATCGGAATAACGCCGTTGGTGATGCCCTTCGCCGTGGTCATCATATCGGGGATCACGCCGAATTTATCGGCCCCGAAGGCGGTGCCCAAACGGCCAAAGCCGGTGATGACTTCATCAAAAATCAGCAGAATGCCGTGCTTATCGCAAATCGCGCGGATTTTTTCGAGATAGCCCTTGGGCGGCACCAGCACGCCGGTGGACCCGGCCAGCGGCTCGACAATAACGGCGGCGATATTGCTGGCGTCGTGCAGGGTGACGATCTTTTCAAGCTCGTCCGCCAGATTGGCCCCATGCTCCGGCTGGCCCTTGGAGAAGGCGTTCTTGGCAATATCGTGCGTATGGGGCAGATGATCGACGCCGGTCAGCAGCGAGCCGAAGAACTTGCGGTTGGTCACAATCCCACCGACCGAGATACCGCCGAAACCAACGCCGTGATAGCCGCGCTCGCGCCCGATGATGCGCGTGCGCGTGCCCTCGCCGCGCGCCCGGTGGTAGGCGATGGCGATTTTCATCGCCGTGTCGACCGCCTCGGAGCCGGAATTGCAAAAGAAGATCGAGTTCAGATCGGCAGGCGCAAGCTGCGCCAAGCGCGAGGCAAGCTCGAATGCACCCGGATGCCCCATTTGAAACGCCGGGGCGTAATCGAGAATCGCCACCTGCTTTTGCACGGCTTCGACGATCTTTTCCCGACCGTGCCCGGCATTCACGCACCATAGCCCTGCCGTTCCATCGAGAATTTCGCGCCCGTCATCGGTCGTATAATACATGCCCTGCGCGCTCACCAGCATACGCGGGGCCGACTTAAACTGACGGTTCGCCGTAAACGGCATCCAGAAGGGGCGCAGGTTGTTAACGCTGGAACGGGTATCATCGGGCATAATCATATCCTTACTCTGCACGGGCTGACCAACTGGTCAAAAACGCTAAAGCGGTTTTGTCTCGGACGGAAGCAGGATTTCACGTCTGCGACGCTCGGCGCGCGCGTGAAAGCCTTGAGTTCGCCTGCTAAGAAAGCCTAGCCTTAGATTATGCCTCACTCGCCTGCCACCGCCACGCCGATTAAAGCCCGCCTTATAAGCGAAGCCCCATCGCGCAGCCTCGTCGTAGGGCTTGCGGGATTGGCGGGGATTGTCAATGCCGCCGGGTTTCACGCCATTGGGCATTTCTCCTCCCATCTCAGCGGTACTGTGGCCGTTTTATCGGAAGAACTGGCGGGAGCGGACTGGACCCTTGCCCTTGTCGCCGTCTGGGTCATCGTCTGTTTTATCGCCGGGGCCGCCACCACTGCCATCATGATGACGTCGCAGCGCGAACGCCACCTGCGCGGGCGTTATGCGCGCTGCCTGATCGTTGAAGCGCTGCTGCTTGTCGGTATTGCCGCCGTCGATCAGTTTATCGCGCCTGGCTCCCATGGGATATTATCCATGCGCGTTCTGCTGCTCTGGGGGGGGCTCAGTTTTCTGATGGGGTTCCAGAACGCCATCGTTACGCAAATTTCCCACGCGCGCATCCGCACGACCCATGTGACGGGGATGATTACCGATATTGGGGTCGCGCTCGGCCAACGGCTCGCCCATTGGCGGCATCCGGATTGGCATCTTCCCAGCGGCTTTGCCCGCAGCCCGGTGATGATGCATGTGATGACCGTCAGCGCCTTTATCGGCGGCGGTATTGCCGGGGTTTTTGGCTATCGCGGGCTTGGGCCGATCTTTTTGCTGCTGGTTGCAGCCGTACTGCTGGCGGTTGGCATTTACGATCTCGCGCGGCGACGGGGATAGCCCGCCGCCGCGCGCGCCCGTTACTCGATTTCGAAAATCGCTTCGACTTCCACCGAGGCATTAAACGGCAGGGAGCCCATGCCGACCGACGAACGGGCGTGCTTACCCGCTTCGCCCAAGACCGACACGAAGAAATCGGACGCGCCATTCATCACCTTGGCGTGATCGGCAAAATCCGGCACGCCGTTGATGAAACCGACGACCTTCACCAGGCGCTTAATCCGCTCCAGACTACCCAGCGAGGCTTTCGCCACCGCCAACACGTTCAGCGCGCAGAGTTGGGCCGCTACGGCCGCCGTTTCCACAGAAACCTCACCGCCGACCTTGCCCGCCGTCGCAAGCTTGCCGTCCTGCATCGGCAGTTGACCCGCCGTGAACAGAAGATTGCCCGTAATGACCCCCGGCACGTAATTCGCTGCGGGCGGCACCACGGCGGGAACGACAATCCCCAGTTCCTTCAGGCGCGTTTCAACCTTACCGGCCATTTTCTCAACTCCTGCTATTGCGTGAGGGCGCGCAACACGCCCGCGACCGACCTAATAGAGTGGTTTTCGGGGAAACGGAAGCGGGGCTATTTCGTCGTCGCCACATAGACGCCGTCCCAATTGGCGGGCAGCGGGTTGATGCGGAACTCCTCGATCCGCTCGATATAGGTATTGTAGAGCGGCTGGGACGGAAGCCCGTCGGACAGCGCCCGACACTCTTCGATCAGGCGCATCGCCTCGTCCCAGCGCTGGCCACGATAGGCGGACAGAAGCTGTTCGTGAGCCTCGGTGAGCTTTTGGAAATTGCTGCTGCTTTTGAGTGCCAGATCACCGATGAGGGTGAAGATACGCACCGGCACCGTCTTGCCCTTCACCTGGATTAAATCGACTTCCAGCATAGCAAAATCCGGCGCGGCGGCGGCGGTTGATTCCCCAATAATATTATCTAGATGATAGGGTTTCGACTGGCCTTCTAAGCGCGCGGCCAAATTCACCGTATCGCCCAAGGTGGAATAGTTAAATTTCTGCGTCGAGCCCATATTGCCAACCACGCAGGGACCGGTATTGAGGCCCATACCGATATTGATGGGAATGAAACGCTTGCCGCTGGCGTCGGCTTCGGCCTTCAGTTCTTCGTTTAGGGAGATCAACGATGTGCGCATATCCAGCACGGTCTGACAGGCGTGACGCACGTGCTCGGCATCGTCGAGCGGCGCGTTCCAAAACGCCATGATCGCATCGCCAATGTATTTATCGATATAGGCCCCGTGGGCGAGGGCAATATCGGTCATCGGCGTCAGATAGCGATTCATGAAGGCGGTGAGGCCTTGCGCATCGAACATTTCCGAAATGGTGGTGAAGCCGCGCACGTCGGTGAAGAGCAGCGTCATTTCGCGGGTTTCCCCGCCGAGCTTCAACTGATTGGGGTCCGACGCCAGCCGATCCACCATCGCGGGCGAGAGGTAGAAGGCAAAGGTATTGCGAATCTGCCGCCGTTGCGCCGCTTCGGCCGCGTAGCTGGCATAGGTGCCGACCATGAAGACGGCAAGCGTTGTGAAAACCGGGGCCGTCGCATCGATCAGCAGGCGATGTTCGCTAAACTCATACCACGCGTAGCCGACCACCCCGGCCGTCGTCCCCATCACCAAAAGCACGGTCCAGCGCGCCCCGACGAGCGGCATACCGACGATAATGAGTAGGCCGCACACCAGCATGAGCAGCATCTCATCCACGACCGAGGTTGCTGGACGGGTGAGCAGCGTATCGGTCAGCATGCTCTCCAAAAGCTGCGCATGAACCTCAACCCCTGGAATATCCTCATCGACGGGCGTGGTACGAAGATCGCGTAAGCCGGCTGCCGATGCCCCGAAAATAATCAATTTATTCTCGATTCGCGCCGGATCGAAGGAGCCTTTTACAACCTCCCGCGCCGAAAGATACCGGGCTTGCGTCTTTTTGGCGAAATGCGGCCATAGGGTCGCTTGGGAGTCGGTTGGAACGAGAATTGGGTTATCGCCCTGAACGAGAATCGATTGAACGCCCATGCCGGGCATCGTATCGACCACATAGTTCGGCAGACCCGCGGCAACCCGGATCATTTCCATCGAGAGCGTCGGGTAGACCTGCCCCCCGATGGAAACCATCGCCGGAACACGGCGCACCACGTTGTCGCCATCGG
The DNA here is from genome assembly GCF_044372965.1 of Elstera sp. Taxonomy (NCBI): domain Bacteria; kingdom Pseudomonadati; phylum Pseudomonadota; class Alphaproteobacteria; order Rhodospirillales; family Rhodospirillaceae; genus Elstera; species Elstera sp. The sequence goes on from NZ_JBILQX010000164.1 coordinate 5,280, forward strand.
TGGCATAGTTGAACAAACCGCTGCCCGCCGCTTTCGCTTCGAGCAGGGGCAGATTATGGACGAGCCCGGCATATCGGTAGAGAAAGCCCGCCGGATCGGTGCCCTTTTTCGCAATCCCCGCAATCGGCTTAATGCTAAGGCCGCGCGCATCATCGGCAACCGTTTGCCCAAGAATGGTGGGCGTCTTCGCCAAGACCGTCGCTAACTGCGCGTCCGTATCGGGCAATACGCGCAGTTGGGCGGCGATTTGCGCATGCTCCGGGGGGAGGGCATCGGCGAGGCGTGGGGGCGAGAGCCGGTCGGGTTCGGCAAACACAATATCAAAGCCAATCGCGATTGCGCCCGCCGCCGTTAGTTTTTCGACCATCGAGGCGACGACGGCCCGCGACCAGGGCCACTGCCCGATTTCAGCAAGACTATCTTCGTCGAGATCGATCACCGTCACCAGCGTATCGCTGGCCTCGCGCGGTTTCAGGGTCTGATACGCGTCAAAAGCCTTGAGGCGCAAAATCTGCACCGGCTGCGGATCATTGTAGCGCAATACCAGCAGGCCAATCAGCGCCACCAACGCCATCCAGCGCCCCTGGCCGAAGATTTTCTTGAGGCTCCGCCGAAACCTGAGCCCAAAACTGGGGCGATTATCATTCGCCTCCGCCTCCGGCGCTTCTTTTTTGATCACGTTCGCCGGTTGGTCCTGATTTGCCGCTACCATTGCATCCCTCGCACAACGTCCCGTTCCTTTGTACGGTAATCGCCGCAAATTTGCCGCAGCTTTGTTACCCTTGACGCCAGAACGCTGCCTCCTTAGGGTTCGCGCCAGGATCGGTCGCCCTTAACGGGGCGTGAATAGGGAATCCGGACAGGTTTTCGGGCGAATTTTCAGCCGAAAATCGAAGCCGAGCTGCCCCCGCAACTGTAGATACCGAGCCGCCCCCGCCTTGGGGTTTCCCCAAGGTCAAACATCACTGGCGCATCCGCGTTCGGGAAGATGGGGAGGCGGTGATGACGTATCAGCCAGGAGACCTGCCAATCCAACGCGCGCGCGTCGCAACCACCAGCCGGGGTGTGCTGAGGGGACGGCTCCAACCGTTATGCGATTGCGCCCCTCGCTGGCCGAAATGCCTGCGGGGTCCAATTGCTGTTCGGAAAAAGGAGCGCTTTTATGCGTGTGTCCTCGCGTTTACTTATGTCTCTCTCGCTGCTCGCCCTCCCCGCCGCCGCGCTCGCCCAGGGCATTGGCGCGCCGCCGAGCGATATTCCCACCGCTGTTCTCGAGCCGGTCAATGTCACCGCCCTGCGCCTCCCCAGCCGGGCGGCCGAAACCGGCAGCGCCATTACCGTGATCACCCCGACCGAGATTGAACGGCGCGGCGCGGTTGAAGTGCTTGATCTGCTCAAGCGCGTCCCCGGCGTCGCCATCAGCCGCAACGGCGGTTTCGGCTCCACCTCGGCCATACGGATTCGCGGGTCCGAGACCGGCCAAGTGCTGGTGTTGATTGATGGCGTGCGCGTCAACGATAGCGCCGATGCAAGTGCGGCCTATGATTTCTCTGGTCTCACGGTGGACGGTATCGAGCGGATCGAAATCCTGCGCGGGCCGCAGTCGGCGCTCTATGGCAATGACGCGATGGGCGGCGTGGTGAACATCATTACCCGCAAAGGCCGTGGCCCGGCCAAAATCACCGGGCTTGTCGAAGCCGGAAGCTATCAAACTTTTCGCCAGCAGGCCGGAATTTCGGGCGCGCAGGACGGGTTCGACTATGCCCTGACCGCCGCCCACACCCAAACTAAGGGCTTTTCGCGCATTTACGCCGGGCCGGAAAAAGATGGCGCGGAGCAACTGAGCCTCACCGGGCGCGGCGGCTATCGGTTTTCGGATCAGTTCCGCTTGGGCCTTTCGGGCGGCTATCAAAAACTCGATGCCGATTTCGACCCCAGCGCGACACGCGACGGCCCGGCGTCGGTCGCGACCGAAAAACTCTTTGGGCGCGTCGATGGCACGCTGACGCTGTTGGACGGTAAATTCGAAAATATCCTCTCCATCACCGGCAGCGATACCGAGCGGGATTACGACGAGCCTTTGGGTTTCTACCGCACCTCGCGCTACGAAGGCCGCAGCTATGGCGCGGAATATCAGGGCAATCTGACGCTGTTCGATAAGGATGTCCTGACCGGGGGCCTCGCCACCCGCACCGATAAAGCCCGCACGACGACCGTTGGCAAAGCCGGGCCGCGCTTCAGCCAAGACACTCAAAGCGCCTTCGCCCAATATAAGTGGAAGGCGACGGAAGCCTTCACCGTCACCCTCGGCGGGCGCTACGACGATGTGGAAAGCTTCGGCGGCAAGGGCACCTATCGCGCCACCGCCGCCTACCGCTTCGCCAGCACCGGCACCACCTTGCGCGGCAGTTACGGCACGGGCGCGAAGGCCCCGACCCTGTTCCAGCGCTTCGATCCGCTCTACGGCAATAAGAATTTGGAGCTTGAAACCAGCCGGGGGTTTGATGCGGGGATCGAGCAGGAAATTGGCAAGACGCTGACGCTTTCGGCGGGGGTGTTCCACAACCGGTACCGCAATCTTATTCAGTTCCAAGGGTCGGGCTACACCAACATCGGGCGGGCAACGACGCGCGGGGCGGAATTGGGTGCCACCTGGACCGGCCTGCAAGACCTGACCCTGGCCGCGAATTACACCTTCTTGGAAGCGGAAGACGGCACCACCCATCTGCGCCTGCCTCGCCGCCCCAAGCATACGCTGAACCTGACCGCCGATTACGCGATAACCGAGAAATGGCAGATCGGGGGCGCGATGCGGTTCGTGACGGAGCAAAAAGATAATAGCTTCAGTTCGGACAAAATACCGCCGGGGCT
>NZ_JBILQX010000165.1:0-8064 GCF_044372965.1 Elstera sp.
AAGAGCGCACGGCGATCAAAGTGTTCGGCGAGGTCAATACGCCCGCGATTTTCGCCTATAAGCCGGGGGTGACGGCGGTGGATATGCTGATGCGCGCAGGCGGCGTTACCCGCTATGCCGCCGTCGAGCAGATCCGCATTATCAATCAGGGCAAGCCGATCCTCTTTAATCTGCAAAACTACCTCGATACCGGCGATAAGGCGCAACTGCCCGATGTGCAGCCGGGAGCCACTCTGTTCGTGCCGAAGCAGATGGAAGAAATCCGCCGGGGGGCCTCCACCGTCTATGTGATGGGCGAAGTCGCAAAGCCAGGCGCGTTCGACGGTAAGCCCGGCGCGACCTTCATCGATGTTCTGGCCAATGCGGGCGGGCCGACGCGCTTTGCCGATACGCGCCAAATCCGCGTGCTGCGGGCCGATGGCAAGGTCGAGCTGGTCGATCTGCCGCGCTATACGGAAAATCCCACGGCGGCCCCGCTGCCCCCGGTTCGCCCTGGCGATGCGATTTTCGTTCCCGAGAAAATGGATACCAATGAGCCCTCGTGGTTGAAAATCGCCCCCGGCCGTGCCGTTCAGGTGCTCGGCGCGGTTTATAAGCCGGGGCGGTTTGAATGGTCGGACGAAATGACCTTTTTCGATCTTATCGCCCAAGCGGGCGGGCCGACCGCACGCGCCGATGTTTCCCACGTTCAGATCATTAAAAGCGATGCCGAGCGGGCTAAACCGACGCTGTTCGATCTTGGGGCGTTTCTCGATAAAGGCGGCGATCTTGCCAGCGTGCCGAAAATCCGCGCCGGGACGATCATCATGGTGCCCGAACTACCGCAAGACCCGTCCGACAATAAAGCCCAATGGACGCGCCAAGCCTCGGATCGGTCGATCCATATTATGGGCCAAGTGGGGGCTCCGGGGCGCTATGCCTTCAGCGAGAATTTCTCCTTTATGGATATTCTCTCGGCGGCGAACGGCCCCACCAGCGGCGCGGATTTGCGGAATATCCGCATCTCCCACCGCGACGATACCAAGGGCGCGGCGCGCGTCACCAAACTCGACTTCACCCGCTATCTGGAGACCGGCGACGGCACTTTGCTGCCGCGCGTCAAACCCGGCGATGTGATTTTCGTGCCCGAGCGCAACGGCGATTGGCTGGACCAGAGCAAGGAAAATACCGTGCGTGTGCTGGGCGCGGTGGGGAAAGCCGGGCGCTATCGTTTCTCGGACGATATGAGCCTGCTCGATCTGCTCGCCGAAGCGGGCGGCCCGGCCAGCGACGCCTATCAGGAGAAAATCCTCGTGGTCAATCTGGGTTGTTGCCAGGAACAAGCCCGTATCTTCGATCTCGTCAACTTTGCCAAAACGGGGGATGTCACCAAGCTTCCCGTGGTGCGCCCCGGCGACACGGTCTACGTGCCGACCATCGCCCAATCCGACTGGAAGATCTTTATGGATGGCGTCCGCGATACGGTTTCGGTGCTCTCGATCTTCGCGCTGATTGGCGGTGCGCTATGATGGAGTTGAACCCGACCTATCAGGAAATCGAGGCGATCTACGGGCGTACGATTGGCCGGGGGGCGCGCAGCCTCTCGGTCACGGCGATCCGCTCCGGCGATGGCGCGACGACCTTGGCGCAAGCTTTAGCCGCCCGGTCGGCAGCGGCGGGGTTGCGGACCGTCTATCTCGATCTCAATTTGCATCGGCCCCTCGTGCGGGCAGTCGAATCGGTCTGGCGGCCGGGCAATCGGTCGGTGAATGCGGTCTGCTTGCCCGCCGACCAGAGCCGACGTTTCGATCTGGTCCCGGCCCCGGTCGCCCCCCGCGAAGGGCGCGATACTTTGGTCGATTTTCGGGAGGGGCGGCATTTGTCGAGCCTGCTTCAAGACGATCTCGCCGCCTATGAGGTCATCGTCGTCGATACGTCCCCGGCGACGCTCATCAATGGGCGCAATATCCCCGCTGATCGAATTGCGGCGGCATGCGATGCGGCGATTCTGGTCGCCCTGAGCGCGGGCACGCGGCTGCCGGACGCGCGCGCGGTGGTGGAAAACCTGCGCCTTGCTGGGGCAAATCTCGCCGGGCTGGTGTTAAATGACCGGGACTTCCCAACCTTGGGCGAAGAATTCGCCCGCGAAGCCCGCCGCTTGCGGCGCATTCTGCCCGGTTTTTCCGAGCGGCTCGCGCGCTGGTTTCTCAGTCGGCCCCTGCTGCGGCGTCATTGATCCCCCCTCGCGCGGAGACCCTGAACAGCAAAAAGCCCGATCGATCCGATCGGGCTTTTGTTGTTTGGGGAGGAAGGGAAAGTTAAGCCGCTTTGGCCTGCGCCCCGGCGGCGAGCGCGCTAAAGGTTTGCGTGAGCCCCACGGTGAGGGGGGTGTCGGCGATCACCCCCAGCCGGTCAATCGCCCGGCGCGGACTGCCGACCGAACTGCGGATATCGCCGGGCCGAGCTTCACCAACGCGAATATCGACCGCGCTGCCAGAAATATCGCGCAAGGCCATCGCCAAAAGGCGAATGGAGGTTCCGCGCCCGGTGCAGACGTTGAGAACGGGGGCTTCCACGCTGGCTTGCGTCATCCCGGCGAGCAGATGCCGGACCACATCGCCGACGAACACGAAATCGCGGGTTTGGTAGCCATCGCCGTGAATCACAATCGGCTCGCCGCGCCGGATGCGGTCGATGAAAATCGAAATCACGCCGGAATAGGGCGATGCGGGGTCCTGACCGGGTCCATAGACATTGAAAAAGCGAAACCCCATTGAAGGGATGGCATGGGTCAGCCCCGCCACGCGGGCGTGAAGCTCGCACCCGTATTTATCCGCGCCATAGGCCGTGAGCGGGTGCGGCGTGGCGGCTTCGGCAATGGGGAGAATTTCTTGATCGCCGTAGATTGCCGCCGAGGAGGCATAGACGACCGGCACGCGGGTGCGGCGTGCGGCGTTGAAGACGGCGATCGTGCCGGTCAAATTCACCCGGTGCGTGCCGATCCAATCTTCGATTGAGCGCTGGACCGAAGCAATGGCCGCCAGGTGAAAGCACCCATCAACCCCGCGCATCGCGTCGGTCATCACGCCCGCATCGGCCACATCGCCAACGATAAGCCGAACGCCGTCCGGCAGAACATCGGCGCGCCCGGACGAAAGATCATCGACCACCGTCACCCGATGCCCTTGCGCCAGAACGGCGCGCACCAAATGACCGCCGATAAACCCGCACCCGCCTGTAATGAGATAATGCGCCATTCTATGGCTCCTTTTGCTCTGTTGTGCCAAAGCAATCGCAAGCCGGGGGCCGTAAGAAACCTAAGTAAATTCAATGAATTGGCGTTTTCAAAGTCTTGCGCTCTGCAAATTGAATGCAATTTGCGACGCGAAAGCAGTCTGCAAAACCCATTGGCCTCAGGATTTTCCCGAAAAGCCCTGGCACAGGGTTTGCGGTTTCCAAGGCCTAATCCCTTATCTGGAGGCGGCTGATGCGTGGGGACGTTTGGATTTTGCTCGATAGCCGCAGTTTTGGCGGCATCGAGCGGCATGTGGAAGTCATCGCCCAAGCCTTGCAGCAGGCGGTCCCGGCGGAGGGGATCACCCCCCGCGTGGTGTTTCTGCGCGATCATGGCCCGCATCCCCTGGAAACGCGGTTGCAGGCGGCGGGGGTTCCATACGAAAGCTTGGCGGATCATCCGCTTGCCCTAATCCAAGCCCTCCGAAGTCGCCGCCCGGCCTTGCTCCACACCCACGGTTATCGCGCCGGAATTCAGGGGCGGCTTTCGGCCCGATTGGCCGGGGTTCCGGTGATTTCCACCTTTCATGCCGGGGAGCCGGGGGCTGGCCGCGTGCGGCTCTATCAAGCGCTAGACCGGCTGACCAGCCGCCTCGGCCCGCGCTTGGCGGTGAACGAAGCCATTGCCGCCGCCCTGCCGCAGCCGGTAGCGGTTCATCCCAATTTCATTCCGATTCCGCCGTTTAATCGCGGTACTCCGTCACCCGCAATTCCCTGCATTGGGTTTGTCGGGCGTCTATCGTGGGAAAAGGGGCCTGATCTGTTTCTGGCCCTTGCCCGGCGGATGGAAGGCCGCGCGGCGTTCCATGTGTTCGGCGAGGGGCCAATGGGGGCGGAGCTACAGGCGGCAGCCCCGCCCAATCTGTGCTTCCACGGTTTCCAAGCCGATGTTGCGGCGGTTTGGCCGATGCTCGATCTTCTGTGTCTTCCCTCCCGCCACGAAGGGTTGCCGATGGCCGCCCTTGAAGCGATGGCGGCAGGGGTCCCCGTGCTGGCTTTTGGCGTCGGCGCGTTACCGCAGCTTTTGGCGACGGGGGCAGGCCTTCTGGTTGCGCCCGAGGACCAGAAGGCCTTGGAACAGGCCCTGTCCGCGTGGCTCGATAGCGGCACCGAGGCGCGCGCGGCTTTGGCCCTGGCCGCCTATGCCCGTGTCGTTGGAACCTACGGGTGTGAAGCGGGGGTAGCGCGGCTCCTGGCGGCCTATAAGAGCGCCGCTTAGAGCGGTTCTGGTTCGATCAGCAGAATGGTCCAATCATCGGAGAGGTCTTGCGCATTCAGATACTGCGTGACGGCGGCAATCGCTTCGCTCAGCGGAAGCGACCGGAGATCATTTAAAATCGGCGCTAGGGCGGCAAGTACATCCTCCGGCAGGCCGACCGATTGCGTGTGCGGGAATATCCCGTCCGTCACGATCAACAGCCGCTCGCCCTTCCCCAAAGAAATATCGACCGATGGATAGTCGGGGTCGCGGACAAGGCCGATCACCGGGCCAGGGTTTGTGGTTAATCCCCGAGGGGTTTCCGAAAGAATAAGCGGCTCCGGATGCCCCGCATTGGTGAGGCGCAACCGCCCCGGCCCGAGGGGTTCGATAATCATGCCGGTCATCAGGCAGTCTTGCAGCAACCGATCCTCGGCAATCGCGCGCGATAACCGGCGCAGCAGATCATTGGCCGAAAAATCCTGCTCACCCAGCCCCTGCACCAGGCCGCGCACATAACCCGCGAGAACATGCGCCATCAGCTTGGCTTCCAGCCCGTGGCCCATCACATCGCCCAACAGTAAGCGCTCCTGCTCGCCATTGGTGAGCCGTACCAGCATATCGCCGCCGCCGACCGAAATCGGGCGCGAGGCCAGGGCACAGCGGAACGGGCCGAACCGCGATGGCGCTTCCGGGGCGATGGAGCGGGTGAGGCGCGATTGCATATGTCCCAACATTTGGGCGCGATCCCGTCCGGCTCGCCCTAAGGCCCGATCGACGGTTTTCAGCAAGGTTGCGCGCGTTACCGGCTTTTCCAGAAAATCATCGATACCGAGCCGATTGGCGCGGGCTTCGATTTCGGGCGTGCGCGAGCCTGAGAAAACGATAATCGGAACCGGCGGGCTATTGGGGTCGCGGGTTATTTGGGTCAGGAGGTCTAGGCCCATTTGGTCCGGCAGATTAATGTCCGACAGAATAAGATCGGGCTTGGTGAGGCTGGCGAGCGCCAGGGCTTCCGCCGCCGTGGTGCAGCCGACCACGTCATAGAGCGGCAACAGCATCGTTTCATAGAGCCGCCGCAGGGTGGTTTCATCCTCGATCAGCAGCAGCCGGGGACGGCGGCGGGCCAAATTCCGGGCGATACTGAAGCGGTTTGGCGGCCCCGCCTCGTAGCGATGGTCGGGAAACAGGCGGCGGATGAGAAACAGCCCATAGCCGCCCTCCTCAACCGAATCGTCGAACGGGTTCAGCGCCGGGCGTTTGGCGACCGAGCCGAAGGCTTGGAAGGGCCCGCCATCGTCTTCCACCGTCAAGGCGAGGGTTTCCACCGTCAAGCACAGGCAAACATGAATGGTTTGCGCGCGGGGGGCGCGGCTGTGTTCGATGATGTTATTGACGATCTCGCTTGCCGCCGTAATCAGGTCTTGAACCGGCCCCGTTGGCAGATTGAGTCGCGGTGCCGCGTCCAGCAGCGCGGCCCGAATAGCGCGCGCAACGCCGGTTTGAATGGGGAAGCGCTGATCGAGAAGAATCATCGCCGATTACATCCGTTGGAAGGAGCGCGACAGATCCGCCATGCCCGCGCGCAAGGCTCGTCGGTCGGCGGTCATGAGACCGGCCAGAAAATGATATCCGGCGGCGGCGGCACGTCGATTATTTTGCTCCAGCGCCTCGGCGTGCCCGACCAGTAAACGGGCGCGCAGCCGCAGCCGATCCTGCCAGCGGGTGGGGCCTCGGCTCAGGTGGCGTTGCGCGATCATCGTCATGGCAGCAATCCGCAAGTGACGGGCGGACGTGCGACTGCCGGGGCGCAATAAATACTCGGTCGTCACATCCGGGCTCCAACTGACGGGACCATGCCCGGCGAGGCTAAGCCAAAGGTCCCAATCTTCGCTAGAGGGCAGCGATGGATCAAACCCCCCGACCGCTAAAAACGCATCGCGGCGCACCATGACGGTGGAGGTGCCGACTAAGTTACGGCCCAAGAGAGTCGAGCGCGGGGCGCTCAGCCGGGTGAACCCTCGCGCGATTGCGGGCTTTGCGCCCCAGTAGTCGAAGCAAGTTCCAAAATCCTGGCCGTCCAGGGTGCGGTGGCGGTAGTCGGTAAAGCTTAGAACGACCTCGGGGTCGGCCTGATGGGCCGCAACCTGGGCCGCAAGCTTCCCTGGCATCCACACGTCATCGTCATCCAAAAACGCTATGAGCGGCGCGCTGGCTTCTTCAACTCCCAAATTGCGCGCCAGGGCCGGGCAGCCAACATCTGTTTCGATGATCGTAAGCGGGCGCGGGCAATCGTATTGGGCGAGCCAAGCGGCGGTTCCATCGGTCGAACGATCGATGACAACAATAATTTGCATGTCTTCGACAGTTTGATCGACAACGCTTTTGAGTGATTTCTTAAGATATTCTAAACAATTGTGTGTAGGAACAACGGCCGAAACCGCAAATTTTTCCTGAATTACTATTTTTGTCATTGCTTATCTCCTGAGCTCTCAAGAACTGGCATCTGGCTTGCGATGGGTAGGAGGAGCGAATTCTCGTCCCCGTCCCCCCACGTGTCTGCCGCATCCCTTGCAACGGTTAGACCAGCCCAGCCCCTCAGGAGGCCCTATGAAGACCATCGGTTATATTCTGGCTGCTTTTCCCGTTCTGTCGGAAACCTTTATCGGGACCGAGATGCGCGCCATGCAGAAGCGTGGGCACCGGATTGTTCCTATCGTCCTGACGCCAAAGACTTTTCCCGGTCAAGAGATCGACCTGCCGCTGGTCGAAAGCGCCCTGTATTTGCCGGATCAGCCGGGGGATTTGGCGCTGCGGGCGGCCCTTGCCCCGTCGCTTTCCGCCCCGCGCGGTCTTGCATTCTGGTTTGCACAATGCAAATCGCCCCGTCGCAGTCTGCTGTGGAATGCCTGGAAGGTGGCCGCCCTGGCCCGTGCCAACGGGTGCGACCATCTCCACGCGCATTTTGCCGGTGGGGCCGCCTCTCATGCCATTGTCGCCGCGCGCTGGGCGGGGCTCGGCGTATCCTTTACCGGACACGGGCATGATATTTATGCCGAACCCGAGGATCTGCCGCAAAAGCTGAGCGCGGTCGATTTTGCGGCGTCCACCTGCCGCGATATGAGCGACGAGTTTAAGCGGCTTGCGCCTGAAACCCTGGTGCGGCGGGTGATTTGCGGGGTGGATCCCACGCGGTTTCGGCCCCGGAGCGGGTTGACGCCCGACAATGGCCGCTACCTGTTTATCGGTCGCTTGGTGGAGGCAAAAGGCGGGGCGGATCTTTTTGCGGCCCTCGCCCAGGCACGCCAGCAGCAGGGTATCGCCTTAGCCTTGGATATTGTCGGCAACGGTCCGTTGCGCGCCAGTTTGGAAGCCCAGGTCGCCGCCCTCGATTTGTCGGCGCAAGTGCGCTTCCTCGGTGCAAAGCCGAGCACCTGGATCGCCGCCGAAGGCCCCGCCTATCGGGCCTTGATTTGCCCCTTCAAGGAAGCCGCTAACGGCGAGCGCGATAGCGGCCCCGTCGTCGCCAAAGAGGCGATGGCCATGGCGTTGCCGGTGATTGCCAGCGCGTTCATGGGACTAAAGGAAATGGT
>NZ_JBILQX010000166.1:0-8047 GCF_044372965.1 Elstera sp.
CTGACCGCGCCCGTCGCGCAGATGGCAGGCCGAGCAGGAGACCCGGTTGAAGGTGGGGCCGAGCCCGTCGAACGTCACCGTCGAGGAGGGTGCAGCCACCCAATTGGTGTTGAACAGCCGATTGCCAAAAAAGAACTCGCGCTGGCGCTCGGCGGAGAGGCCCGCCATCGGCAGGGTGAAGGCCATTTTCGTTGCAATCGTCCGGCCCGTGGTGCCCGCAAGGTCGGGGCCGAGGGAGGTTTCTTCGGCGTGAAGAGGGGGCGCCGTCAGCAGCGCTCCCACCAGCATCAGGGCTGGGCCGATGGGTCCCCAGCTTTTCTGAGACATGAAGGTTACTCGGCTTTCGTTGCGGTGGGCACGATCACCAGAACGCCAACCGCAGCCCCGGCATCCTGAAGTTTGGCGGCCAAGGTGGTAAGATCCTTCACCAGCTTTTCTGCCGCGTTGCGTCCGGCGCTCCCCTTGGGCGAGGCCAGAACTTCCCGGTCGAAGGGGCGCGGCAGGGCTTCAGCGTCGGCTTCAACGGCGGCCAATGCCGCAAGAACCTGATTGTTAATCTCCGGCGCACGTTGGGCGACCAAAGCTTGCAGGCTCGCGCCCGCCGGGGTTGCCGCGCCGCCGCTATAGACTTCGCGGATGCCGCGAATATCGAACAGAAAATCCTGCCACGTCGTATCGGAGAAGCAGGAATGCTCGTCTTCCTGATCGCCCGAATCGAGCGCCACGGCGAGCCGTTCCGACATAAGCTCGTAGCCCGACAACGAGGCCATGCCCGCAAACATCCGCCCCAAAGCTTCCCGCGCGTCCAGCGCTTTGAAGAAGGAGGCATAATTGTCTTTTCCCGCCGGGTCCCAGGCTTTGGCGAGCCCGCCGAGATCATCAACCAGCATATCGGTGACAATCTTAAGATAGGCCCGGCGGCGGTCGTTATTGCCCTTGCCGGGGGCGTAATCCGAGGCTTTCCGATCCCCCGGCCCGGTTGCCGAGAGATCCTGACCCCAGAGCAGGAATTCAATCGCGTGCCAGCCGGTCGTGACATCGGCTTCGTCCGACACCTGATCGCGCTCCAGAATCGCGGCGCGGGTCACGGGCACTTTCCGGTCGTTGACGAGGCCAGCTTTCGGGTTGCCCTTCACGCCGTCGATAAAGGCCTCGTTCAGCGGCCAGGCGTTGATATGGCCTTCCGGCCCTTCCTCGTCGCCCTGGGGGGATTTCAGGTCGATAGGGCCGTCGTAAAAGCGGAAAGTCTCGGTCTTCAAATAGGGCACGCGCGCCGAAACCCAGGCGTTGCGGGCGTCGGCGAGGGTCATGGCCGTTGGGGATTTCAAAAACCGATCAATCGCGGCTTGCAGCCGCTGCGCGGCCTGATGGGCGTTGGTATAGCTATTGAAAACATGGGCGATATAGCCGCTCACTTGTGCCGAGGCATCGAAATTGAAAGCACTCGCATCGGTGGAGCCAAGTTTATAGGTGGCGGGACGCCCGCCGCCTTCACCACCGCCCTCGCCCCCTTCACCGCCCGCAGCCCCGGCCGCAAGCACTGCCGGGAGCGGGGATAGGAGAACCGATGCCGGATCGGTCAACACGCGCTCCCCTGCGGTGCTCGCCACCAAAAACGCGCCGATGCCGACCCAAAGTTTCGTTTTACCCTGCATAATCCCCGTGCCCCCTTCGGCCCGCGACAGGCCGACGCTTGCTTAAAACAGGCGGGAAGCATAAACACGAACGCGACGCATTCGCAAGGAAACTGCGAATTATTCGCACTGGAAGGTTTGACAGGATGCAGCTTTGTCTTGGGGAAATTCTGCCGCCCGAGCGGCTCGCCGCAATCGCTGCGGCCCTGGGCCGGGCGCGGTTCATCGACGGTAAAGCGACCGCTGGATGGAATGCGGCGGGAGTGAAGGCGAATCAGCAAGCCGAAGACCCGGCCTTAGCCCCGCTCGCAGCGGAAATCGAGGCGGCTTTACGCGCCCATCCCGTCTTTGCGCTGGCCGCCCGCCCGCGCCGCCTGCACCCAATGCTGTTCGCGCGCTATGAGCCAGGCATGACCTACGGCCCCCATGTGGACGATGCGCTGATGGGCGAGCCGCCTTTGCGCACCGATCTGGCGCTGACGCTGTTTCTGTCGGAGCCCGAAACTTATGACGGCGGCGAACTTTCCATCGATCATCCCGGCGGCGAACAGAGCTATAAGCTGCCTGCCGGGGCCGCCGTGCTCTATCCCGCGACCAGCCTGCATCAGGTCACGCCGGTCACGGGCGGCGTCCGCCTTGTTGCCGTCACTTGGATTCAAAGCTTGATCCGCGATCCAGGGCAGCGGGAAATCCTGTTCGATCTCGACACCGCCCGCAGGACGCTCTTCGCCCGTGAGGGCAAAAGCCGGGAGTTCGATCTTATGTCGAAATCCTTAACCAATCTGCTGCGGCTCTGGGCCGAGCCTTGAGGGTGTTGACCGGCGCAAACGGTGCGATTACAAAGGGCTCGTTTTTCGGGGGCTCGTTTTTCGGCCTTCGCCAAGCGCCGGCTTAGCACAGTGGTAGTGCAGCGGTTTTGTAAACCGAAGGTCGCGGGTTCAAATCCTGCAGCCGGCACCAATTTTCCGGAGCCCGAGCCCGATGCGCCCAACGACGATCCTTTTCGATTTCGGCGGCGTGTTGGTGGATTGGGACCGGGAATATCTCTTCCGCAAGCTTATCCCCGACGCAACCGAGCGCGCATATTTCCTAACGGAGATTTGCGATATGCGTTTTAACGAGCGCTTCGATTTAGGCGAGCCGCATCAGGCAATTGTCGACGATCACGCCCGCCGCTTCCCAGCCTATGACGCGCTCATTCGCGCCTATTATGCCCGCTGGGACGAGATGATCGGCGGCGGCCTCGCCGATGGGATTGCCCTGGTTGAAAGCCTGCATGCGGCGGGCCACACGCTTTATGGTCTCTCCAACTGGTCGGCGGAGTTTTTTGGGCGGACGCGGGTTAAATTCCCGGTCTTCGAGCGGTTCCGGCATATCGTTCTGTCAGGTGAAGTCCATTTGGTGAAGCCCGACCCGGCTATTTTCCACCATCTCTTCGCAGCCATCGACCGGAAGCCGGAAGAGCTGGTATTTCTGGACGATAATCCCGCCAATGTTGCCGCCGCGCGGGCTTTGGGGATCGAGACAATCCATTGGGTCGGCGCGGCTGATGCCATTCCCCGCCTCAAGGCCCTCGGATTCAGCTTCTAAGCCCATGGCCCATAAGAAGCTAACCCTGCCGAGTAAGATTTGTGTGGCCTGTCAGCGCCCCTTCGCCTGGCGCAAAAAATGGGAACGGGATTGGGAGCAGGTGCGCTATTGCTCCGACCGCTGCCGCAGCAAAGGCGCTACCAGCGACGATCCTGCCGCCGGTCGCAGTAAATAATCACCGAGCGAGACTCGCTGCCCCTGGAACGCCCAATAGGTTGATCGGGTTTTGCCAAAGAACCTTCTGCCGGTCATCGGGTCGGGGGACCCATTCTTCAAGCCATGCCAGCGTGTCTTGATAGGTATGGCAGCCTTCGAATTGCGTTGCGGGCCAGTCGCTCCCCCACAGGATTCGGTCGATGGGCACAGTATCGAGAATCGCGCGCGCGCAATGTACTGCGGCTCCCGTCTTTAGTCGGTAAGGCGCTGAGAACTTAAAGCAAATGCGGCTCGACTGCGCCGCCACCCGCAGCAGGCTTTCAAACCCCCCGCTTACGTCGCCCGGAGGGGTGCGCCCGAAGTGATCGATCACAAGTGTCGCCGGACACGCGACCAAGGATTTTTCAAGCGCACACCATTGTTCCCCTTCGGCCTGAATCTGCAAGATCATGCCCAGGCGCGCGAGTTCCCCAACGAGAAATGAATAGGGCGCAACGGCGAGATTGGGGGCCCTCTCGCCGATACAGTTGAGCCTAAGGCCAATAATTCCGGCCGCTTTGAGCCGCGCAAGCTCTTGGCCCGATATGTTCGGCTCAACAACCGCAATGCCCGAAAACCTGCCGTCACTCTCGGCGATTACCTGAAGAAGATAAGAATTATCGGTGCCGAGGAAACTCGGCTGAACGATCACCGCCGCCGATACGCCCGCAAGGGCCATTTCGCGGCGGAGGTGCGCCGGGAGTGCGTCGTAATCCAAATCATACCGCCGCTTCGATGCAAGCCCGTATTGACGGTCGAAGAGATGAACATGGGTATCGATGAGCGGCGTCATAAAGCGCAATCCGGATTGGGGGATTCGGCTTGCCAATTCAGCAAGACATCTATAGGACTATATCTATAAATATCAGGTCACATCAACGCAAGTGGCCAAACGAAAGAGGGGAGACGGTCACATGAAAAGGATAGCGGTCGCAGCAGCGACGCTTGCGCTCGCGGTATCGGGAGCCGCCGAGGTTTTCGCCCAGGAGTTTCCGACAAAGCCGATCACCTTGATCGTCACCTACCCGCCAGGGGGCGGGGCGGATTTGATGGCGCGCCTGATCGCACCAAAGATGGGCGAGACGTTAGGGCAATCCATCGTAGTGGAAAACAAGGGCGGGGCCGCAGGGCAGCTTGGGGCCACTTTTGTTGCGAATGCGAAGCCCGATGGGTACACGGTGATGGTCGATGCGGCGTCTTTCGTCATCAATCAGGCGCTGTATCCGCGCTTGCCCTATGATGCGGAGAAGGCCTTCATCCCTGTTGGCGTCCTCGCCGCCTTTCCCCATGTGATCGTCGTCACGCCCACCTATGAAGCTAAATCGGTCCTGGACTTGGTTGCCGCAGCCAAAGCCTCGCCAAACAGCATAAGCTATGCGTCGTCCGGAACCGGCTCCGCGCAACATCTTGCCGGTGCGGCGTTCACCCGCCAAACCCAAACGGAGATGGTGCACGTCCCCTATAAAGGGGGCGGTCCGGCCATGAATGACGTTATGGGCGGCCATATTCCCGTGTTTTTTGCGAATGCTGCCTCCAGCCTGTCGCACATCAAAAGCGGCAAACTCCGGGCGCTCGCCGTCGCGGATGGAAAAAGGATTGCCGCTTTGCCGGATGTTCCAGCCATGACCGAATTCGGTATATCAAGCGCTGCCGTGTATGAGTGGAACGGTATGTTCGTTCCGGCTGGAACCCCGAATGACGTGGTTGCGAAATTGGCGGATGCGCTGGGGAAAGCGCTCCAGAATCCCGAGTTAAAACAGCGTATTACCGATCTCGGCGGCGGCCTGGTTAGCGGCGGCCGCGACGGGGCCGTTAGCTTCATTGCCGAGCAGCGGGCTGTAACCGGTATGCTCATTCGGGATGGCAAAATCACACCCGACTGAGTAGAATATTACGACTATGGACCGCCAGCGTCAGCTTGAGAGCGTTATTTCCCAGGAAGCCCCCCCGCTTGAGGGCGACAAGAATCTGCCGATCTATCGGCGGCTTTGCCAAACGCTCAAATCACAGATCGTCGCCGGAGCCTTGAAACCCGGCGATGCTCTGCCTGCGGAAGCGGAACTAACGCGCCTCTACCAAATTGCCCTAGGAACGGTTCGCCGGGCCTTTGAGGCGCTCGCCGACGAGGGCTTGATCGAACGCCGCCACGGACATGGCACCTTTGTCCGTCGGCCGAAATTTGACCACGCGATGATGCGCTTTTTTCTGTTTCGGGATGCCTCCGGCTCGATGGCCGAGCCGGAGAGCAAGATTGTCTCGCGCACGATCGTCAAGCCGCCCCCCGCCCTATCAACGAAGCTTGCCCTGCCCGCCGACGCCGAGGTTATTCACCTTGTTCGGCATCGGCACTGGGAGAATGCCCGACGATTGCTTGAGGATATTTATGTGCCGGTCGATCTCTTCGCCAATCTTATGAAGCATACACCGGAAGACATCGGCCCGCTTCTTTACCCCGCCTACGAACACCTGTGCGGACAGGTGGTTTTCTCGATCGAGGAAGAACTCGCTATCGTTGATGCTGACGCAATCGATGCGGATTTGCTCGGCCTAGAAAAGCACGATCCGCTTATCAGCATCGAGCGCACCGCCCGCAATGCGGCGGGGCTTCCGATTGAATGCCGTATCTCCAGGGCCGAAGCCCGACGTTTCCGATATCGGCTGACGGTCAGCACCGCAAAAGACTGAGGCGTCAACAGATCGTCAAGGCCGGGTTCGATCCCTTCACCGCCCTGCGTGTTCCCTATGACTACCAGCGGCGATCATCCCGGCGGTCATCCCAACGGTCCCGGCGATGCTCCCGCCAGTCGCGGCGATTATGGTAAGGCCGCTCGCGGTAAATAATCACGGGGCGATACTCCGGGGCCGGACGATAGTAAACCGGCGGCGGGGGCGGCGGATAATAATAGCGTGGGCGCGGCGGCGGATCATAATAATAGCGATCATGCGCATAGGTCGCCCCGCCCGTCACACAGCCGGACAGCAGCACTAGAACGGCCAAGAGAGACAAACGTAGCGACATAATTTCCTCCAGCACAACAACATGACACTGATCTTAAGCCCTCAGACGTATCCGGACGCTGGCCGCCGTATGACAAATTGTTAAGGCGGCGCGGTGGGATCAATTTGGCTTGAACTCGTCCTTCCATCCCGGCGCGTGCCGAGCTTGCCCGTTCTGGGGAGGGGGTGGCGTTACCGCCGGACGCGGGACACTCGGGGGCGGCGTCACCACGGGACGGGGAGTGACGGCTGGCGGCGGCGAAGACGGACGGCGCGTGTGGCGATGGGATGGCTCATACCGCCGCGAATCGAAGGGGCGATAGGGCTCCGAATACGACGAAGATCGACTGTATCCGCTATAATACCCCCCCTGCCCAAGAGGGGCACAGCCCGCCAGTAGCGCGAGGGCGGCGAAGACTATCATCACTCGGGTCATAATATTCCCCTGGGTCCGGTAAAATGAAACATCAGACGCGCCGGCAGTCGCGTCCGGATCAATGGTGATGATAACGGGAGCGCGGCGGCCCGTGCCGATAGTGCGGCGGCGGTGGTCGGTAATAATGGCGATGGGCGGGGGCGCGCTCGACATAGACCGGGCCGGGCGAATAATGGGACCGGTACGGCCCATCGCGCACCACGCAGCCCGCAACGAGTAGCCCCAAAACCAAAACCGCGACTATTTTCCCCATGATGCCCTCCCCAACATGCTGATTGGCACCACTATAAAAGCTGGTAGCTCTCGCAGGGCTTGCGGCGGTATGACAAATCGTTAAGACAGGGAGAGCCGCGTCACTGATTACAGCCGAAACCATTGGCAGGACTGCAAAGTTTGAATTTCCGTTCCTATCGGAAACCTGTATTCTGAACGACCACTCTGGCGAATCAGAGGGAAACGGACGTAAGGAAAAGGGACAATGAGCGGGAAATGGACCCCCGAAAGCTGGCGCGCCAAGCCGGTGAAGCAAATGCCGACCTACCCGGATGCCGCCGAAGTGGCCTCGGTCGAAAGCACGCTGCGCAATTATCCGCCCTTGGTTTTTGCCGGGGAAGCGCGCCGTTTGCAGGCTCAGCTTGCTAAAGTCGCCGACGGGAAGGCATTTCTGCTCCAGGGCGGCGATTGCGCCGAAAGCTTTGCCGAGTTCCATCCCGATAACATCCGCGATACCTTCCGCGTGCTGCTGCAAATGGCGGTTATTCTGACTTTCGGGTCGGCCATGCCGGTGGTGAAAGTCGGGCGGCTTGCGGGCCAGTTCGCTAAGCCGCGTTCGGAAGATACCGAAACGCGCGATGGCATCGTGCTCCCCTCCTATCGGGGCGATGTGGTGAATGGTATCGAATTCACCGAAGAGGCCCGGATTCCCGATCCGAAGCGCCAGTTGCAAGCCTATAGCCAGTCGGCCGCCACGCTGAACCTGATCCGCGCCTTCGCCCAAGGGGGCTATGCCGATCTGCATCGTGTCCACGGCTGGACGCTGGGGTTCGTTGCGCGCTCGCCTGCAGGGGAAAAATATCAGGCTTTGGCCGACCGGATCGGCGAATGCCTGGCCTTTATGGAAGCCTGTGGGCTGACGTCGGATACCTCGCCGCAGATCCGCGAGACCGATGTTTTCACCAGCCATGAAGCGCTTCTG
>NZ_JBILQX010000022.1:0-32714 GCF_044372965.1 Elstera sp.
CGGCATTGGTCGCCTTGCTGTCGTTGATATAAGCCGTGCCGCGCACGCTCGCGACCAACTCTTGCCGATGGGCGAGGCCGGGGAAGCGGGTGATCGCGGCGCAAATCGCCTCCGGGCTCAATCCGGCATGGCGCGCAGCGGTATAGGCAGCGCAGATGTTTTGGGCATTGTGACGGCCCGGCAGGCGCGCGGCACGGTCGAGGGTCAGAACCTCTACCGCCGCGCCGTCGAGATCGTCGATCAGGTGCCCGTCGAGCGCATAAACCCCGCCCGCAACCGGGGCCAGCACCGAAATCGGCACGACGCGCGGGGCGCGGTCGGTGCGGCGGACTTTATCGGCCAAGCTGCGGCTGGGGGCATCGTCCATGCCGATGATCGCCCAATCATGCTCGCCCTGGTGCTGGAAGATCAGGCTTTTGGCGTGAATATACCCGTCCATGCCGCCGTGCCGATCCAGGTGATCGGCGGTGATGTTCAGCAGAATGGCCGTGCGGGCTGAGAGGCTCGGCACCCGCTCCAACTGGTAGGAGGAGAGTTCGAGCACGTAAGTGCCCTCCGGCCCATAGGCGGGCAGGGTGAGGGCTGCGACGCCGATATTGCCGCCCATCGATGCGGTTTGCCCGGTTTCGCTCAGAATATGCTCGATCAGCGCCGTCGTCGTCGATTTACCGTTGGTGCCTGTTACCGCGATGACCGGGGCCGCCGTTTGCGTCGAGAGCAGCAGATCGACATCGACCAGAATCGGTACGCCCGCGCCCCGCGCCAAATCGGCCGCCGGATGCGGCTTCGGGTAGGAATGGGGAATGCCCGGCGAGAGGATCAGCGCCGAAAGCTCCGCCCACGGCATCGCCACTACCGGAACCAAGGGAATGCCCGCCGCTTGTGCCGCATCGCGCGCCGGGGAATTATCGTCCCACGCGCTCACTAGGGCACCCGCGCGCATCAGCGCTTCCGCCGCGACCAGGCCGGAGCGGGCGAGGCCGACGACGGCCACCTGTTTGTTACGGTATGCGGTGGGCAGAATCATGGCGCGACCTACCGCAGTTTCAGGGTTGAAAGGCCGATCAGCGCCAACACCGAGGCGATGATCCAGAAGCGGATAACGATGGTCGGCTCGGCCCAGCCCTTCTTTTCGAAGTGATGGTGCAGCGGTGCCATGCGGAACACGCGCTTACCGGTCAGCTTGTAGCTGGTGACTTGCACGATCACCGACACGGTTTCGAGCACGAACAGCCCGCCGATAATACCCAACACGATTTCATGCTTGGTAATCACCGCGACCATGCCGAGCGCGCCGCCTAAGGAGAGGGAGCCGGTATCGCCCATGAACACGCGTGCAGGCGGCGCGTTGAACCAGAGGAAGCCCAGGCCCGCCCCCGTCAGCGCGCCGCAGAAAACCGCCATCTCCCCCGCGCCGGGCACGGACGGAATTTGCAGATAGGCCGAGAAAACCGCATTCCCGACGAGGTAGGAAATCAGCGCGTAGCAGCCTGCCGCGATCATCACCGGCACGATAGCGAGCCCGTCCAGCCCATCGGTGAGGTTCACCGAATTGCCTGCGCCGACGATGATGAACACCGCAAACGGAATGAAGAACCAGCCGATGTTAATCAGCACCTGCTTGAAGAACGGAATGGCGATACTGGTGGCGAGCGGGTCGCGGGTAATCATCATCACCCACACCACGGCTACCGTGGCAATGCCGACTTCGAACACCAGTTTGATGCGGCCATTCAACCCCTTCGGGTTCTTCTTGCTGACTTTCAAAAAATCGTCGGCAAAGCCGATCAGCCCGTAGCCGATCGTGACCATCAACACGGCCCAAACATAGCCCGAGGTTAAATCGCCCCACAGCAGGGTGGAAATCGACAGCGCCAACATAATCAGGAAGCCGCCCATGGTGGGCGTGCCCTTTTTGGTCAGCAGATGGCCTTCCGGCCCATCGGTGCGGATCGGCTGGCCCTGGCCCTGCTTCATCCGCAACCATAAAATCAGCTTCGGCCCAACGAAGAGCGCAATGAACAGCGCCGTAATAATCGCCCCGCCCGTTCGGAACGTGAGATACCGAAACAGGTTGAACAGCGCAAATTCATCGGATAGGGGCGCGAGAAGATTAAACAGCATTACGGTGAAACCTTCTGCGAAGCGGCGGATGCGGCGCGAAGCGCCTCGACGAGGGGGCGCATTTTCATGCCCAGCGAGCCTTTGACCAGCAGCGCATCGCCGGGGGCAAGATCGGCTTTCACGGCATCGATCAGATCGGCGGTCAGCGCGGCGTGGCGGGTCACGCGGCCTTCGGGCAGGGCGTTCGCCAGCGCTGCAACGTGCGTGCCTGAGAGATAAATTCGGTCGAGTTTTGCGCCTTCTAAGGCGTCGGCTAGGCTCGCGTGCAGCGCGTCGGCCTCGCTTCCCAATTCCAGCATATCGCCCAAGACCAGCACGCGGCGGCCCGGCAGCGTGGCGAGGACCGACAGGGCGGCGCGCACGGCGGTGGGGCTGGCGTTATAGCTTTCATCGAGCAGGGTGATCGTGCCGCCCTGCCACGGCAGGGTGAGCCGTTCGCCCCGGCCTGCGACCGGGCGCAAACTTTCGGTAACGGCGCAGGCCGCATCAAGATCGCCACCGAGCGTGACCAGCGCGGTCAAGACGCCAAGGCTGTTCATCGCCTGATGTTTACCGGCAAGGCCCCAGCGGTAGCGGCGGCGTTGACCGAGGATGGTTGCTTCGACCGTATCCACCCCATCCGTGCCCGGCTGCCAATCGAGCAAGCGGCTATCCGCGTCGACATGGGTTCCAAAACTCAGAATTTTCGAATAGGCGGCGGCCATCACCTCGAAATGCACCGAGTCGCGCGGCAGAAGCAGCGTTCCGCCGGGCTCCAGTCCCTCGGCGATGCTGGCTTTTTCACGGGCGATTCCGGCCTCGCCATCGGCAAAGAATTCGATATGCGCCGGGGCAATCGCGGTCACGAGCGCCACATGGGGGCGGACTTGCCGGGAGAGGGGCGCGATTTCGCCCGCGTGGTTCATGCCCAACTCAAACACGCCGAAGCGGACGCTTTCGGGCATCCGCGCGAGCGAGAGCGGCACGCCAAAATTATTGTTGAGATTACCGCGCGACCCATAGGTCGGCGCTTGGGCGGCCAGAAGCTGGGTGAGGGCTTCCTTGCTGGAGGTTTTGCCGACACTGCCGGTAATCGCGGCGATGGGGGCGTTCACGCGGGCGCGGGCAAACCGGCCCAAATCTTCCAGCGCGGCCATTGTATCGGGCACCAGCAAGTGCGGCCCATCGACGGTATGATCGACGACCGAAGCCACCGCCCCGGCGGCCAAAGCCTGGGGAACATAGGCATGGGCATCGTTGTTTTCACCGCGCAGGGCGACGAACAAATCGCCCGGCTGCACCATGCGGCTATCGATGCTGACGCCGGTCGCCGTCCAGTCGCCAACGGCGAGCCTGCCCGTCGCGCGCGCGGCGGTTTTCTGGGTCCAGAGGCCGGTCATAGCGCGGCCTTCCACAGGACCGACCCGCCCGCAGCCGCAAGCGCCGCTGCGGCAATCTCGCGGTCATCAAATGGCAGGGTTTCGCGGCCAACGATCTGGCCGGATTCATGGCCTTTTCCGGCGATAATCAGCACGTCGCCGGATTTCAGCGCCTGAATGCCGCTGGCGATTGCTTCCTCCCGGTCGCCGATTTCCACGATTTCCGCCGTCCCGTCGCATCCGTCCAGCACGGCGCGGCGGATGGTGCCCGCGTCTTCGCTGCGCGGGTTATCGTCGGTGATAATCGCCCGGTCGGCGAGGCGCGAGGCGATGCTGCCCATGATCGGGCGCTTGCCCGCGTCGCGGTCGCCGCCGCAACCCACGATCACATGTAGCTTGCCCATTGCTGCCATCGTGTGGCGGGTGGCGGCCAGTACCGTTTCGAGCGCGCCGGGCTTATGGGCGTAATCGACGATCACGGTTGCGCCGTTAAAGGTCCCGACGGTTTCCATGCGGCCCGGAACTGGGCGCAAGCTGGCAATTGCCTGAAGGGCGGCGTCGACGGGAACGCCGGCGGCAATCGCAAGCCCCAAGGCGGCGAGCAGATTTTCGGCCTGAAAACTACCTAAGACCGGGAAAAGCACATCCGCCGACTGGCCCATAATCGAGAGCGAGAGGGCTTGGCCTCCCTGGGCAACGCTGCGGCCCGTTAGCGCTAGATCGGCGGTTTTCGTGCCGTAGGTTAGGCTGGTCTGACCGCGTTGAACCACGCGGTCGCGCAGGACTTGGCCCCACTCGTCCGCCATATTAACAATCGCGGTGCCATCTTGGGGCAGAAGCTCTTCGAACAGCCTGGCCTTGGCCTCGAAATAGGCGGGCATGGTTTCGTGATAGTCGAGATGGTCGCGCTGGAGGTTGGTGAAGGCGGCGGCCTTCAGCCGCACCCCGTCGAGCCGCCGCTGGTCGATCCCATGGGAGGAGGCTTCGAGCGCGAAATGGGTCACGCCCGCCTGGGCCACTTCGGCGAGATAAGTATGAAGGGCTACCGGGTCCGGCGTCGTCAGCGTGTAGCGGGGCTCAAGGCCGGGCGCGATCAGCCCTAACGTTCCGAGATAGCCCGCTTTGTGGTCGCTTCCGGCAAAAATCCCTTGCGTGAACCACGCGGTCGAAGTTTTGCCGCTGGTGCCGGTCACGGCGACGATGGTTTCCGGCTGCTGCCCGTAGAAGGCGGCGGCGATCAGCGCGAGTTCGCGGCGCGGGTCGGGGGAAATCAACACAGGGATCGGCGCTTCAATGCCTTCCGCCCCCAAGATCACCGATGCGCCCATGGTGGTAGCTTGGGCGATAAAGGCGCGGCCATCGGCCTTGCTGCCGGAGAGTGCGGCAAACAGAAAGCCAGGGCGTACCGCGCGGCTATCCGCCGTGATCCCGGTTACGGTCACGTCGGCAAGGGGGCCGGGCAGGCCTATGAGCAGATCACCGAGCCGCAACGTTCGATCCTCCAACGGGGGCGAGGGGGAGGGGGGCCGGGCGGGCAGTTGCCTGGGGGCTGCGCACGGCCGTTGTTCCCGGCGTGGTCGGCACCAGCGGCGCTGCGGCGGGCGTAACCATCGGGTTGGGTTTGACCGCGCGCGGCCCAGTTCCGGCGAGGTCGACGGCCAGCGCCGCTTTCACCTCGGGCGCATTGGCGTCATAGGGCTCAACCCCGAGCAGCGGGCCGATGCGGGCGATGATCTTGCCGCCCGTCGGCGCGGCATTCCACCCGGCGGTGGCGAAATTATAGGTTTCCTTCAGCCCTTTGGGCTCGTCCAGCATCGCCATAACCATGTAGCGCGGGTTGTGGATCGGGAAGCCCGAGACGAAGGAGGTGATATTCGCGTTCTTGCGATAACCACCGCGCGCGCCGATTTTTTCCGCCGTCCCGGTCTTACCGCCAATCAGATAGCCCGGCACTTCCGCTTTACGCGCCGTGCCATTGGTCACGACGAGGCGTAGCAGCTTGCGCATGGAGTCGGAGGTTTTGGCGCTGATCACGCGGGTGCCGTGGATGGTAACGCCCTCTTCCTGTTTTATCAGCGTCGGGCGCACATAAACGCCGCCGTTCATGACGGCCGAGGCCGCAGCGGCGACCTGAAGCGCGCTCACCGAAATTCCGTGGCCGAAGGCAATCGTCATCAAATTGATCGGCCGCCAGGGTTGCGGCACCTGCGGGCGGCCGATTTCCGGCACTTCGAACTTCGGCGGGCTCAGCATCCCCATCTTATCGAAAAACGCGCGCTGGCCCTGAACGCCCACATCTTGCGCCATTTTGATGGAGCCGATGTTGGACGAGTACATGAAGATTTCTGGCACGGACAGCCAGCGCGGAATCGGGTGATCGTCTTTAATCGTGAACCGGCCAATCGAAATCGGGCGCGCGGCGTCGTAGCCGCCACTGATCGAAACTGTGCCGTAATCGAGCGCCATGGCCGTGTTAAAAATCTTGAAGGTCGACCCCATTTCGTACACGCCCAGCGTGATGCGGTTGAAGCGCGCATCGTCGGGCGAGCCGCCGGGGTTCGTTGGGTCGAAGTCAGGCATCGACACCATGCCCAAAACTTCGCCCGTATAAATATCCATCACGATTCCCGCCGCGCCGATGGCCTGGAACTTCACCATCGCCGCGTCGAGTTCTTGGCGCAGGATGTGTTGAATGCGCGTATCGATCGAGAGCGCCACCGGTTCCCCGCCCGCGCGTAAGCGTTCGTTTAAGCCTTTTTCGACCCCGGCGAGCCCGTTGCTATCCACGTCCGAAAAGCCGAGCACATGGGCAAGCAAACGGCCTTGCGGATAGAGGCGGCGGTCTTCCTGCTGGAATTGGATGCCGGGAATGCCGAGCCGGTTGATCTCATACTGCTGGCGCGGGGTTACATTGCGGCGGATGTAAACGAAGCTGCGCTCCGGCGCGCCCAAGCGCTCGCGGATTTGCTTTTCGTCGATATCGGGCAGCACCGAGGCGAGCTTGCGCGCCACGCCTGCCGGATCGGTAATTTCCTTGGGATTGGCGTGGGCGGAGGCCGTTTGAATCGAGGTCGCCACCAGCAAGCCATTGCGGTCGACAATATCGGCGCGGTCCAGCTTTTCCGGGCGGGCGGCGCGGGCTTTCCGGGTTTCGTCGGTGTGGGGAAATAGCGTCACATCGGCCAAGCGCACGCCGACGGCCCCGAAGGCCAGGGCAAAGAAGGCACCGGTGACGATCAAACGCGTATGGGCGGTCTCCACGGCATGCTTGCCGGGACCGCCCAAAGTGTAAGTGGCGCGCAGGGCGCGCAGCAGGATCGTGCCCGCGCTCATGGCACTCTCCGGGGTTGCGCCGCACTGGGTTGGGAGTGCGCCGGAAGCGGGGCTGTGGGCGCGCGGACCGCGAGCGGCGGGGCGACGGTCTGCGTCGCCACGGGGCCGGAGGGTTGCGCCGGGGCATCGGCTTCGGGATCAAAATCACCCGGCAGCCCGCCCGCACCCTCTTCGAACAGAATATCCGGTTCGGCCTGCTCCGGGGCTGTGCGGCGCGGGCCGTTCGCGGGCGGGGCAGGCGGTGGCAGCGGTTGCGCGCGCAGGGGCAGCGCCTCAATCCGGGCGATCTGCTTCACCGTCAGCGGCTCCAGGTTGAGATGGGTGCGCGCGGTTTCTTCGATGCGTTGCGGCTGATTGAGAAAGCTCCATTCTGCCTTCAACACCTGCATCGATTCCTGATCGGCGAGGATTTGGCGGTTAAGCTGGGTCAGCACCCGCTCTTTGCGCGCAACCTCATACTTCAGGTGATACACGGCATAGCCGACCGAACTTGCAAGCACGAGCCAGACGAGAAAGAAGCGCCACATGGTCAGGCTCCTTTCGGCAGATGGGCAGGGGCATCGGTGCGCTCGGCCACACGCAGCTTGGCGGAACGGGCGCGCGGATTGGCGGCAAGCTCGTCGGGCTGCGCCGTGATCGCCTTGCGCGAGATCAGCGTGAAACTGGGGGGCGCCACATCTTTGGGCGGCGCATAGCGCGAGACGGCGGCGCTTTTGCCGCTCCGGTCCGCGAGGAAATTTTTGACGATCCGATCTTCGAGCGAATGGAACGCCACAATCGCCAGCCGCCCGCCGGGGACAAGGCAGCGCTCGGCGGCGGTAAGCCCGCGCTCAAGCTCGCCCAACTCGTCATTCACCGCGATGCGCAAGCCCTGGAACGTGCGGGTAGCCGGATCAATCCCGTCTTTCGACTTCGGCACGGCGCTGCGCACCACATCGGCCAGGGCCGAGGTGGTCAGAATCGGGGAAATCGCACGGGCCCGCACAATCGCTTTCGCCACGCGCCGGGAAAGCCGTTCTTCGCCGTACTGATAAATGATGTTCGCCAGATCCTCTTCGCCGAGCCCATTCACGAGGTCCGCCGCGCTTTGCCCGGATAGGCTCATGCGCATGTCCAAGGGGCCATCGGTTCGGAAGGAAAAGCCGCGCTCGGGCGTGTCGATTTGGGGGGAGGAAACGCCGATATCGAGCGTTACCCCATTGATCGGGCCAAATTCCGCCGCATCAGCAAGGCTGTCGAGATGACCGAAGGTGCCCGCGACGACTCGCAAACGCCCGCCGAAGCCCTTGGCCATCTCCGCCCCAAAACTAAGCGCCTCCGGATCGCGGTCGATGGCCAGAACCGTGCAGTTTGCCGCCTCCAACAAACCGCGCGTATAGCCGCCGCGCCCAAACGTCCCATCGATGTACCGGCCGCCGTCCTGAGGGGCGAGAGCCGCGATGACTTCCCGGATCAGAACCGGACGATGTTGACCGACCATCACTCCCTCCGGGGGGAGGGCGCCTGGCTGGTGGCATCTCTGGTCCTTTTCGCCTCCAGCCTGCTGGTAATCGTCGCCTCTACGATTGCCCGCTGCTGGGACGGATCCCGGATCAGAAAAAATTTACCCTGGCCGACAAAGGCAGCTTCTTCGCCAATGCCCGCATACTCTAGGAGCGGTTGGGGCAACAGCACCCGTCCGCCTTCATCCCACGCTAGCTGGAACGTCTCGCCCAAGAGGGTCGAGAGTAACGTATAGCGTTCAGCCTCTTCAGGCCGGTCAGGATCGAGCTGTTCTAGCTCGTCCGAAAACTTTTGCAGGCGATCAATTCCCGCCGCCTCAATCCAAGACCCTTGTAACGAGCGATAGGCCAGAATCCCCCCATAGGGTTGATCGGCTAAGGCCGCGCGAAAAGGTGCCGGGACCGACACGCGGCCCTTCTTGTCGACCTTATTCACGAATGTGGACAGGAATAGTGCCATTCCCGATCCGCAGCCCCTTCGCCCAAGGCCCGAGGTTGCCCCCGAAGCCCAATCCCACCGTGTTTGTGCCTCCGCGCCCGGAGCGTCTGTCATACATCGTGTTACGCCTCAGTAACGATGCCGACCTACGCCCCCGACCCCATCCCCTGCAAGCCCTGGATACGGGTGGGCGTATCTGGTTCTGCATGGGATGATTTGGGATAACATGGGACAGAATGGGCGTCAATGGAGCCGGAAGGTAAAAAACTCGATAATTCAAGGCATCACCCGGCTAGCTTCGCATGGATAGTAAGTCGCTAGAGTCGCGCTGCAATGCTCATGCAAACAATTAGGATTGTTCTTTAGAAATATGTTTAAAAACGATTATTATCGATTGTTCTTTTAATGTTCCGACCTTGTGTGTTGAATCTCGACACCAGGTGCGGAGAACGCCGTTCAGAGGCGCGAAATACGGCAGGTTTTAAGGCGGGAGCGGTGGGAAAAAGCTGCCGGGGCGGCAGGCTTGATATGTTTTTTAATTACAGAAATATCGCAAATTCTAACGAGCACTACATGAAAATTAACATAATGCCGCACCAAATGGGGCAGCCTTGTCCCTTCCTGTTCCCCTGAGAGGATTGCAGGGGTATGCAGACATTTTTTCGAGAAGGAATTACCAGACGGCCTGTAAGCCGGGTTCTGTCCGGGGCCTTGCAGCCCGTGGATGACCATTCCTCTGGGATGATCGTTGCCGATCACCTCTCGCAACCAACCCGAAGAGCGGCGCGGAAATGCGCTGTACCCCGCAAGGGGGCCTGCCCTTCCTATTCGGTTTTGCTCCGGGTGGGGTTTACCGTGCCGCTTCCGTTGCCGGTCGCGCGGTGCGCTCTTACCGCACCCTTTCACCCTTACCCTGTGCGCCCGAAGGCGGACAGGGCGGTTTGCTTTCTGTGGCACTATCCCTAGGGTCGCCCCCGCCGGGCGTTACCCGGCACCCTATTTCCGTGGAGCCCGGACTTTCCTCCCGCCGCTTGCAGCGACGCGCGGTCATCCAGCCGTCTGGTAGCGCAGGCTTAGACGGGACGGGGGGAGGGGTCAAGCCTGAAAGGTTAACCCAAATAGGTGCGGATCTGGTCCGGGGTCATATTGCCGCCGCACAGAACGGTTGCAACCTTCTGCCCGGCAAACGCCTCCGGGCGCTCCAGAACCGCGCCGACGCCGATAGCCCCTGCGGGTTCAACGATCAGCCCATAGTGCTGGTGGCAGAAGCGCATCCCCGCTAGAATCGCCCCGTCGCGCACACTCCACACGTCATCGATGGTCTGACGAAGGTATTCGAGCGCATAGGCCGATGGGGCGCGCTGGGCCAGGCCATCGGCAATCGTGGGAACCTCCGCCGGGGGAGCGGTGACGACTTTCCCCGCCTGCCACGACAGCAGCATTGCCGGGCTGGTTTCGGGCACAAGGCCGATCACGCGGACTTTCGGGCGTTCCGAACGCATCCACAGCCCGATGCCCATGGCGAGCGCGCCCGCTCCGAGGGGGAGCAGCACGGTATCGAACTCCTCGTCCGACGCGGTCATCTCGCGGGCGATGGTGCCGAAGCCCTCGACGACGCGCGGGTGCGCGCCATCGTCGAGAAACTGCGCGCCGATGGTTTCGGCATAGGCGCGCGCCGCCTCCTTCGCGCTATGAAGATCCGCGCCCTCAAGCCGAACGTCGGCCCCAAGCTGGCGCATCGCCTCAAGCTTGGCGGGATTGACGCTGGTGGGAGCAAAGACGATCAGAGGGCGCTTTTTATGGCGCGCGGCATAGGCGAGCCCCTAGCCGAAATTCCCCGGCGATGCCGTTACCAACGGTTCCTTGCGCGCGGGTTGCCCCGATAAGAACCAATCGGCCCCGCGCCCCTCGGCGGCTCTAATCGGGTTCTGGGTTTCCACCTTCACGCGCAACGGGCAGGGCAAAACCGCATCGGCGGACGGATGCCCATAGAATGGCGAATTCCGGAAAACCGAATTAATCGCGTGATGGGCCGCGCAAATACCCACGATGCTGGGAGGGGGCGCTAGGTCTGTCATACGGGCTAGAATAGTCTATTCTTACGAGAAAAATAACCTCCTCCCGACCCAGAGAATCAGTTTTTTAGATTAGTCATGCAAAAAATTAAGCCGTTGAGCTTGGGTGAGGTTGCCCCCGCACAGAATAGTGGTGAGCCGTTGCCCCGCAAGCGCCAGCTTATGGTCCAGCACGGCGGCAATTCCGGCGGCTCCGGCGGGTTCCACCACCAACCCATAATGCTCATAGCAAAAGCGCATTGCAGCCCGGATGGAGGCTTCCGAGACGCTCCATACCGCATCCACCGTCGCGGGCATGCAGGCGAGGGCGTAGGCGACCGGCTCACGCACGGCGATGCCATCGGCAATTGTCGGGGCGGCGGCGGTGGCAATCGGATGGCCCGCCTCCCACGATAGGCGCATGGCGGGGGCGGCCTCGGCGACGATCCCGATAACGCGCACATTGGGCCGTTCCGCTTTTAGCCAGGCGCCGATGCCGGTCAGCAGCGCGCCGTTGCCCAAGGGGACTAGCACCGTATCGAAATCGATGCTGGAACGCGTCATTTCCAGCGCCATCGTGCCCGCGCCTTCGGCGATGCGCGGGTGCGCGCCGTCTTCGATGAACAGTCCGCCGTCGCGCTCGGCAAAGGCGCGGGCGGCGGCTTTGGCGGCGTCGAAATCATGCCCTTCCAGCCGAACTTCGGCCCCAAGACGGCGCATCGCCTCGATCTTCAGCGGGTTGGCCGTGGTGGCGGCGTAGAGAATCACGCGGCGGCTCCTTGCGCGGGCGGCATAGGCGAGCCCCTGGCCGAAGTTCCCAGCGGAGGCGGCGATCAAGATTTGATCGGACGGGGCGAGCCCCGCGACAAACCAATCCGTCCCCCGTCCCTTGAAGGCGCGGGTCGGGTTCAACCCTTCGACCTTAACCGCGAGCGGCAGGCCCAGGGCCTCATCGGCGGCGGGGTGCGAGCAGAAGGGCGAGTTGAGGAAAACCGGATCGATCGCGGCATAGGCGGCTTCAATTCCGGCGGCGGAGGGCGGGGGAAGAGGTTGGTTCATGGGAAGAATCCTAGCGTTTTCCCTTGCGAAAAATTCCCGATCTTTCAGATTAGTCGGAGGAGTTTTGCGTTTAAGTTGGATGAAGCGATGAATTTTCCCGAGATGCTTTCCACTGCCGATTTAGCGCTGCTGGCGGCGGTTCAGGACAATGCCGATCTGACGCTGGACCAACTGGCGGACCGGGCCGGGTTATCCCCCTCCGCCGTTCAGCGCCGCCTGAAAAAACTCCGCGATGCTGGGGTTATTCAACGCACCGTGGCGCTGCTCGACCCGAAAGCCGTGGGCCAAACGCTTAGCCTGATCGTCGAACTGGAGTTGGAGCGCGACCGGCACGATCTGCTGCCGCCCTTGCACGCCTGGATCGCGCGGGAAGCCGCCATTCAAAACGCCTGGTTCGTCACCGGGCGGGGCGATTTGGTGCTGTCGATGACGGCGGCGAGTATCGAGAGATTCGATGCGTTTATGGAACGCATGTTGGCCGAGCACCGGGTGATTCGGAAATATACCACCAGCGTCGTGCTCAAAACCTTAAAGCGCAGCTTGGCAGTGGCTCTGGAGTAAAACCGCTCCTAACCCGCGCGCAGTTTCGTTAGAAGCGTCTCCACGTCCTGTTGCAAATGGGCTGCGTTCTGGGCCAGTTGATCCGCGAGAGTCTGGACATCGGCCGCGCTTGTGCCGGTCACACTGGCCTCTTGCTGAACATCGCTGATGGTCGTGGAAACACTGTGCGTCCCCTGGGCCGCTTGCGTGATCGTGCGCGCAATCTCGGACGTCGCCGCCCCCTGCTGCTCCACCGATCCAGCAATGGTGGTGGTAATCTTACTCATGTCGCCAATCGTGCTGGCGATACCGTTGATAGCCAAGACAGCAGCCCCTGACTGATCTTGAATAGCTAGAATTTGTACTTGAATATCATCGGTCGCTTTCGCGGTCTGCGCGGCAAGGTTTTTCACTTCAGAAGCAACCACCGCAAACCCTTTGCCGGCTTCGCCGGCGCGTGCAGCTTCGATGGTGGCATTAAGGGCGAGCAGATTGGTTTGGCTGGCAATCGCGTTGATCAGGGCAACGACCTCGCCAATACGCTGCGAGGCGGTGGCCAGCCCTTGTACGGTTGTGCCGGTGGCCTCGGCTTCGTGAACGGCGCGTTCGGCCACTGTACGCGCCCGGCTGACATCTCGGGTGATTTCGCGGATCGAGGCGGAGAGTTCTTCGGTAGACGCGGCGACCGACTGCACATTAGCGGCGGCTTGTTCCGACTCTGCTGCGACGTGACTGGCTTTATGGGTGGTATTGCTGGCGATCCGAGTGAGTTGCTGAGAGGCGGCGCGCAGTTGATCGGCAGCGGCGGAAACGGCGTGAAGCGTTACCCCTACCCCTTGCTCGAACTGATCGGCAAAGCCGAGCAGGCCCTGTTTACGGGCGGCTTCTGCCTCGGTGCGAATGCGCTCCTGTTCCATCCGGGCGGTTTCCAACTGCGCGCGATCATCGCGGAAAACGGCAACGGCGTGGGCCATCCGTCCCAGTTCATCCGCCCGGTTTGCGCCTGGAATCGCACCTACAGGGCGATTTGCAACAAGATCGGTCATCACGGTTTCAAGCTGGTAGAGCGACCGGAAAACCCGCAATCGCAGCCCTACAGCCATAAGGCTCAACAGACCAAACAGGACGGCGGTGGCGGCGATCACAAGTGTTAGCCAAAATGCAACCCGTTCATCGGCACGGTCAACCTCGGTGCGCGTGCGCTGATCGAGGGCCGCGAAGAATTTATCGACCGGGGCCATAATCTGGCTTTTGTAAACATGGTACTCGGGCGAGTGCAGCAGTTTGCGCGCAAGGTCAAGGTCCGGGGCTTTGCGCTCGGTAAATTCCTTCCCGTTTCCCCGAAACAGGCCCTTTACCGCGTTCATCGCCACGACCTCAAGATCAACCAACCCATCGGAATTAGCTTGGGCTTCGCGCAGAAGTGCAAATTCCGCTTCGGTAAACCCAGCTTCGGTCATCAGGCCCTGAAGCGGAGTTGCGATGCCATCGGGCCGGGGCTTTTCCGGCTTTGCCGCCAAGAAATCCCAGTAGATGCGGCTATACTCTTGCGGGCGTGGTTTTTTGCCGTTCCGAATGTCGAGCACCGCCATGTATTGCTCTTCCCACTTGGCGTCGCCCGTGACGACATAGGTGCGGGCGAGGCGGGTGAGATCATCCGAGCTTTGCCGTAACTCATCAGCCAAAAGATAGGATTGATAGCGGTTGGCATAAGCCGCGCGGGCTTCAAGCTGCGCGCTCTGGAACTGATAGAGCGCGACAATCAACAAGGCCATCAGCAGGCCCGCGATAAGCAAAAGAGCCGAAAAAGCGGCCCGTAACGATTTTATAACCATCATCATTACCTTACAGAGGCTTACGTCAAAAACAGCTCTGAGATTAACGCTGATAAAGCCCTGATGCAATTGAAATAAATTATTCATAATTAATACCTGCCCGCTCCAGCATCAAGTTCCCCCTGGAGGCTGAGGGAGCAGCCCCCAGGGGAATGTCCGATCTACCGGGGAGCGTAGAGCGGCTTTTGCAGCTGAACCGGGCGGATATCGAGGTACATATCCTTCACCGTGTAGCTATCACCGCCGAGCGCACTGGTGTACCAGCCCAGCGTGCCTGCACCTTTGTACAGGCGGAACTCGAAACCGATTTCCGGGCTCGGGGCATTGGCGCGCAGATCGAACGCGAGGCCGAGTTGCTCGGTTTGCTTATTGTCGATGAGGTTGCCCATCGCTTCGGCAAGCGTGCGGTTACCCAGAATGGCAGACCAGGCTTCGGGGTCTTCATTATAGGGCTTATAGTCGGCAGACGCGGGGTCGAGCTTATCCTTCGCCGGGTCTTTGGCCGGGTTCGGAGTGATCGCCCCGGTTTTGAAATCATATTTATCGCCACGATCAAGATAGGTCAGCTTCGCGCCTTTGATGGCAAAGGGGGCGGCTTTGGCGTCGCCTGTCGCGCTGGACGTGTCGAGCAGCACCACGCCGCTGTAGCCGATCACTTCCATCTGGCCCTTGCTGATGATCGCGGCGGTATCTTCATCGACGCCGAAGCCCTTTTTGGTGCCGGTTGCCTGCATCGCCACCAGCGCGCGCGGGAACCGGCCGCGGGCGAGGAAATGTTGATCGACGAACCAGCCGTCGGCGATAAAGCCCAGGCCCTTGT
The DNA here is from genome assembly GCF_044372965.1 of Elstera sp. Lineage (NCBI taxonomy): Bacteria > Pseudomonadati > Pseudomonadota > Alphaproteobacteria > Rhodospirillales > Rhodospirillaceae > Elstera > Elstera sp. The sequence continues at coordinate 15,065 of NZ_JBILQX010000022.1, forward strand.
CGATGGTCTTGCCGGGGGTAATGCCCTGCTTCAGCACGTCCAGCACCGGGGGCGGGTCTTTGAACATGGTTTCCGACATAATCGCCGCGCCTGCCGAACTGCCGCCGATAACGCCGCCCGCCCGGTAGATTTCCCAAATCGCCTTCAAGGCCGCGCTTTGGCTGCCGTCGGGCTCGACCAGGGCTTGCGTAATGCGCGCCTGATCGCCGCCCAAGAAATAGATGCCCTTGGCGGCTTTGATTTTGGCGACATTGGCCGGATCATTGGCGGCCTTGCGCAGGTCGATATCCTTATAGCGCGGGCCGATCTGCACTAAATCGGCGTCGGCCCCGAACTGTTTCAGGGTTTTCACGGCGGCTTCGGCGGCGCGCTGCGGGCTTCCGGCAGCGGCGGGGACGACGATGATTTTAGCGCCATCACCGCCCGCGAGCGCCACATAGCGCTTCCAAACGGTTTCATTATCGGAGCGCAGATTGCCGCCGATGATGACCAGCGAGCCGTCGCCCGCGGTTTGGGCCAGGGCGGGCAGGCTGCTGCTCCCCATAAGAACGGCAGCAGTCAAGGCGGTCTTCACGGAAACACGCATTCGTCAGGCACTCCGATAGGGGTCTTAGTGCCCGATAGCCTGCCAGGGGGCGCGCCTAATAGGTGCCTGAAGTTGAGCGCTGTTTCGGCAATATTATTTGTTAAACCCCGGTTGTTCGGGATATTTTATGGCGCGCGTCGCCGTGGGACCAGGGTGAGCACGGCAACCCCGCCCAACGTGAGCGCCGCACCGATCCCGGCGCGCAACGTGAAGGGCTCGCCCAAAGCCAAGATACTGGCGAAAACCCCGAAAATCGGTGCCGTCAGCGCGTAGGGCGATAGGGTGCTGATCGGGTAGCGCCGCATCAGCGTGTACCAGCCGCTGTAGGCGAACAGGGTCGCGCCGAGAATCATATAGGCGAGCGTGCCCGCCGCGATCCAACCGTTCTGGGTAATCGCCTCGATCTGGCCGCTTTCCAAAAAGAACGACAAAAGCGCGAGATTGGGCGCGGTGATCAGCGCCATCCAGCCGGTCATCGCCAGCGGGTGAAGCGAGGTAAGCCGTTTCGACACAAGGTTCGAGCACGACCAAACGAACGCCCCCAGCACCACCAACCCGGCGGCAAAGCCCGAGCTTGGCCCGTGCGGTTCGCCGAAAACAATCGCAACCCCAATGAGCGCAATCCCCATGCCGATTAAGGTCACGCGGCTGGGGCGTTCTTTCAGAAAAACGATGCCCAGCAAGGTGGAAAACGGTACCTGCGATTGGATGAGCACGGCGGCCAAGGCGCTATCAACCGAGCGCAACCCGACGAAGAGCAGCCCGAAATGCACAACGCCGAGCAAAAAAGAGAGCAGCAGCAACGCGCCCCATTGGCGGCGGGGGCGCGGAAAGAAGGGGATGACCAATAGCCCGACGATGGCAAAGCGGATCGAGAGCAAAAACAGCGGCGGGACGGCACCCACCCCCAGCTTTGCCACGGGAAAATTCACTCCCCAGACCAGCATAATGGCGAGTACGTACAGAAGATCCCGCACGGTGAGGCGGGTGGCGCTGGGCGCGGAGAGGTTAGCCGACATCACCCTAAGCTAGGCGGGCTTCGGAGCCGTGAGAACCGCCGCTTTGGCACAGGGGGGGTGCAGTGATTGCGCAAGAAACGGAGCGACGCCCTCGGCGTGTCCCGCTAGGGTGGCGGTCCAGTTCATCGGAGATAGCCTATGTCGACCCCGCAAGCGCCCCTGATGACCGCCAGCGATTGGGCGATTCTCGTGCTTCTCTCGTTCCTATGGGGCGGCTCGTTCCTGTTCGCCAAGATCGCCGTGGCGGAGGTGCCGCCCTTTACCATCGTGCTGATTCGGGTTGCGGGCGGGGCGTTGGTGCTGGCGGTTGTCGTGACGCTCCTGGGCCTCGGTATGCCGCGCGAGCGGGCCGTATGGGCACGGTTTCTGACCCTGTCGATGCTGAGCAACGTTATCCCGTTTTCGCTGATCGTCTACGGGCAAACCCAGATCGGCGCGGGGCTCGCCTCGATTCTGAATGCCACCACGCCGCTCTTCACCCTCATCGTTACCCACCTCGTCACCCAAGACGAAAAGCTGACGCCAATGCGTCTTGCCGGGGTGATGGCTGGGTTCGCGGGCGTGACCATTATGCTGGGGCCGAGCGCCGCCTCGGGCCTCAGCGGGCCGCTTTTGGCGCAACTGGCGGTGCTGCTCGCCGCCTTCTCCTACGGTTGGGCCGGTTGGTACGGGCGGCGGTTGACGGGGCTGCACCCGCTGCAAGCCGCCTTGGGCCAAGTGACGACCAGCAGTTTGGTGATGCTGCCGTTGGCCCTGCTCGTCGAACACCCTTGGGCCTTGCCGATGCCCTCGACGGCGGCGGTGGCGTCCCTAGCAGGTCTCGCGATTTTCTCGACCGCGCTGGCCTATGGCCTCTATTTTCGCGTATTGGCACGGGTCGGGGCGGGGAATGCCTCGCTCGTTACCTTCCTCATTCCGCCCAGCGCCCTTTTGATGGGGATTGTGTTTCTCAACGAACATCTTACGCTTTGGCAGGGGGCGGGGATGGTTGGTATCGGCGCGGGTTTGGCCCTGGTCGATGGCCGCTTGATCCGAAAATTTCTGTAAAATTTACCCTTCTGTAACACCGCGTAACAAAGCGTGAATTGCTGCGGTGCATCACCCTTGCTATCCCTAAGCCTGGAAATTTCGGAAAAAGGGAAGAGGCGCCCTTTTTCGAAAGCAAGGATCAGCAGCGTGGAGGCAAGCATGAGCGATCGGCGGGGTAAGGCGGGGGCGGTGCCCACTGCGATGCGTCGCACGATTGCGCAAGCCATTCGCTGCGAAGGCATTGGTCTGCACACGGGCAAGCCCGTTTCGATGACGCTGGTTCCGGCCGCTGCAGGCACGGGCATCGTTTTCCGCCGTACCGATGTTCCGGGCGATACGGGGGTTCTCCCCGCCCGCTGGGACCGCGTGACGCAAACGATGCACGCAACCCTGCTGTCGAACCCGGAGGGCGTGACCCTTTCGACCGTTGAACATGTTATGGCCGCCCTGGCGGGCCTGGGTATCGACGATATTCTGATCGCCGTCGATGGCCCCGAACTGCCGATTATGGACGGCTCCTCCGAACCCTTCGTGTTTTTGCTGGAAAGCGCGGGCCTGCGCGAGTGCGAGCAGCCCCGCCGTTACTTGCGCCTGCGCCGCACCGTGTCGATCACCGAAGGCAGCAAGACGGCGAGCCTATCGCCCGCCGATCATTTTTCGGTTTCCGTCGAGATCGATTTTGGCGCAACCGCCGTGGCCCGGCAAAGCGGCGCGGTGGTGGTTGATCCGACCAGCTTTAAAACCGAAATCAGCCGCGCGCGCACCTTCGGCTTTCTCGAAGAGGTCAATTATCTGCGCGCCAATGGTTTGGCCCTGGGCGGATCGCTCGATAATGCCGTCGTCGTTTCGGGGCAAAACGTGATGAACCCGGAAGGGTTGCGTTTTGCCGATGAGTTCGTGCGGCACAAGATTTTGGATTGCATCGGCGACCTATACCTCGCGGGCGGGCCGATCTTGGGCGCGTTCCACGGGGTGCGCTCCGGCCACGCGCTGAACAATAAGCTGCTGCGCGCCGTGTTTGCCGATGCGGCGAATTATGAGTGGGTGGAGGCTACGCCGGTTACGGCCCTTGTGGGCGTTCCGATGGATCTGCCAGCGGTGGCGGCGCGGGCGTAAATTCCGCTCGTCTCCGGTAAGTTTTAAGGGGCCGTCTATGGCCCCTTATTCTTTGGCAGCGGGGCTCTCTACGCCGCCCGCCGCCCCAATTGATCGAGAAACTGCCCGCTTTCGGACCGAAGCTGCCCGTTCAGATGCGTCAAGGTTTGCGTGCAATCGGCGACCGCCCCGGCGGCGGCAAGGTTTTCGTCGAGGGCGTGGCTGAGCGCGTCTAGATCATCCTGGACGGTTTGGGCGGTGTGATCGAGCGTGGCGCCGATGGCGGCAATCGCGTCGCCGCACGCGCGCTGTTCGCCAACGCTTTGAACCAGCACCGCGCTGCGCGTCTCGAACTCGCCAAGATCGCCGAGTATCTGCGCGACGACAGTGAGGACCGAGGCGATGGCGGTTTGCATCTGCCCCATCTTCTGCCCAAGGTTCGCCGCAACCCCGCCCGCTTGGCCCGCGAGCGCCTTGACCTCATTGGCAACCACGGCAAAACCGCGCCCAGCCTCGCCCGCGCGCGCGGCTTCGATGCTGGCATTCAGCGCAAGCAGTTTGGTTTGATCGGCGACCGAGGCGACCTGCGCCAAAGCGGCGCGCACTTCGTCGCCCGTGGTTGCGAGGCTCGCGGTCGTGCCCTTCACGTCGCCGACGAGATCGGTGAGCCTGCGGGCGATGGCAACGGTCGCATCGATATTCTGCTCCAACTGATCGCTCACTTGGGTCAGGTCGCCCAAAACGCTGCCGGTTTGGCGTTGGGCCTGCAGAACCGCGTCAAACCCCTGCCGCAACCCCTCGGCGCGCTCCTGGGTCAGCGCCCCCGCCTGTTGCAACTGTTCGACCGCGCTGGCGAGTGTGGTGACGGCGTTCGAAATGCCATCGCCAACATCCCCCAACGTGCTGCTGAACTGCGCCATTAGGTGGGTGCGGTCCGATTGCAGCGTTTCTTCCGTCACGACCCGTTCCAGGGCGGCGGCGACGTGGCTGAGCAACCCCACCAAAGTTGGGTCGAGATGGGCTTCGGCGCGGGTGAAAATTTCCAAGATCAGTTCGGTGCCGTTGCGCCCGCTGACGGCGAAGGCCAGAGCCCCGCGCACGCCATTGGCGGCGGCGGCGGCGGCGCGGGCAAAGCCGGGGGCGCGGCTAACGTCGGTGATCGCTTGCGGGCGTCCATCGTGCAGCACCGCGCCCACCATGCCCTTGCCGGGCGAAAAGCGAATGGCCTCGCTCGCGCCGATGAAATCTTGCATCGAGGCTTCATCCAGATCGGCAGCGCGATACCAAAGCTTTAAGGAGCAAGCCTCGCCCGATGCTGTGCGCCGGTAGACATGGCCAATCGGCCAGTCGAGGGTCTCACAAAGCAACTTTAAAACCGCCTGCGTCGCTGCAACGACATTCATCCCTTGCGTGACCCGATCCACCGCATTGAGCAGGGTGAGACACTCCGCCGCGCTCAAGTTTTTGACGGTCTTTGCCATGGCGGCCTCGGCCCCTTTTCGCCGAAAAGGGCTCTGCGCAGCGGGCGAGGAGGAGAACAGAGCAAGCATGGGCATTTCTCCAGCGTCAGGGCACGGTTTATACAGTATTCTAAATGCTTGTTTATAGTCTTTCACTCCTGAAACAAGCAATTTATAGGCCAGTAGTTGCGCGCTTTTCGATAATCAGCGTTTTTAATCGATAGCCGTCAAAGAGGCGACGGCGCGGCCTGTGGTGCTCTAGGGTAGTGGGAGCGCGACGTTCGGTTGGGAGAAGGAACCAGCATGCTGAAAGGCTTAACCATTTTATTGCTGTGCCAGTTGATCGGTGAAGCCACCGTGCGCGGGCTGGGATTACCCGTGCCGGGGCCGGTCTTGGGCATGGCCTTGCTGTTTTGCGGCTTTATGCTGCGGGGCGGCATTCCCCAAGATGTCGATCAGGTTGGCGGAACGTTGCTCAAGCACCTCTCGCTGCTCTTTGTTCCCGCCGGGGTTGGGGTGATGCTGTATTTGCCGCTTTTTGCGGCAGAATGGGAGGCGATTGCGGCCTCCTTAGTATTCTCGACGCTGCTGACCATCGCTGTGACCGGGCTCATCATGAAGTGGCTTTTGCCGCGTGACACCTCGGGAGCGTCCGAATGAACCCCGATTTCTACCAAGTTTGGGTCTATCTTTCGACCAGTCCGCTGCTGTCGCTGACCTTAACGCTCGTGGCCTATCAGGGCGGCCTGTGGATTTACGAAAAGATGGACCGGCGGCCGCTGTTCAACCCGGTGCTGATCGCCGTGATCTTCCTCGTCGGGCTGCTGATGGTGACGAACACCGATTATAAAACCTATTTCGCCGGGGCGCAGTTCGTGCATTTCCTCTTAGGTCCGGCGACGGTCGCGCTGGCCCTGCCGCTCTACCGGCAAGTCGCCGCCGTGCGCCGCTCGATGCTGGCGCTGACGGTGGCGGTTTTGGCGGGCGGGATCACGGCGGCAGTTTCCGCGATTGGGATAGCCAAGCTTCTCGGCGCGACCGACCGCACCCTGATTTCCCTCGCGCCGAAATCGGTCACGGCCCCGGTGGCGATGGGGATTTCCGAACAATTGGGCGGGCTGCCCTCGCTCACCGCCGTTCTCGTGATGCTCACCGGCATTACCGGCGCGGTGCTGGCGACCTATCTGCTCAATGCCCTGCGCATCAAGGATTGGCGGGCGCGCGGCTTTGCCATCGGCGTTGCCGCCCACGGTATCGGCACCGCCCGCGCGCTTCAGGTGAACGAGGTGGCGGGGGCTTTCTCCGGTCTTGCCATGGGGATCAATGCGCTGGCGAGTGCTGTGCTGCTGCCGTTGCTGGTGCGGTGGCTGCTGGGGTAGGGGCGGGCTTTAGATCGGGGCGCTGCCTCGAACCCCACCGAAGGGGCGGCGGCCTCTTCGGGAACCCGGCTATTGGGAGTAATGTTCTGAAAATCATAATGGATTACCAAGGTCTCACCCTTGGTTTGGGTTATTAGGGGCAAAGCCCCTAATCCCGGCGAAGCCGGATCGCAGGAGCGCGCGCGCCTGCGATCCGTTTTCCTTAGACGGTGAGCGCCCGCAACGCCCGTTCAGCCACCGTCAACCGCGCAAGATCGGCCCCCGGTTGGGCGGCGAGGTCGGCGAGCAGGCTGTCTGCCGCTTTCAGACTATCGCCGCGCGCGGCCAACCACCCGTCGAACCCGCCGGAATGGGCGAGGCTCTGGCGGGCGATGGTTTCTTGCAGGCGCGCGAAATCCCCAGCAAGCCCGGTGAGGGCCGCCCGCGTCCAGCCGTCCCCTGCCGGGGCGGTGGCAACGGCAGCACGCAGGCCGTCGAAGCCCAGGCGGTGCCCGGCGGCGGCAAAGACGGCCCCGGCCCGGTCGATCTCGACCCCGGCGGCTTCGGCCACGGCGAGCACATCAAGCCGCTGCACCAACTGCCCGAGGGATGCTACCTGGCCTGCAACGCTGGTATCGCTGGCAAGACCGTCGCGCAGCCGGGCAATCGCCGGGCTGAGGGCGGCTAGCGCATCGCCGATGCCGCCGGGGAGCGACTGGCGCAAGACCCAGCGCATCGCTGTTTCGAGCGCCTTTGAACTGGCGCGGTAGAGCGCCAGTTGGTCGGCGGCAGCGCCCTGCCCGTCGAGCGCTTCGATAGAAGCCCAGAGCGTCGGCAGATCCAATGCACCGCGCGCAATGGCATAGGCGCGGGTGAGGTCGCCAATGCTGGCCCCGGTTTCGGCCTCTAGGTCCGAGAGCAGGGCAATCCCGCCGCGATTGACCATTTCATTGGTCAGCACGGTGGCGATGATTTCCCGGCGCAGGCCGTGGCGTAGAATAACCTCGCGGTACTCCGCGCCGAGAACAGGCGGGAAATAGCCAATGAGATCATCATTGAGGGCGGCATCGTCGATAACTGCCGAGGGCAGCAGCTTATTGTAGACGGCGATTTTCGACCAAGCCAGCAGCGGCGCGAGTTCCGGGCGCACGAGGGCGAGCCCGGCGGCGCGGCGCGCGTCCAACTGCGCGGCATTGGGCAGGCTTTCCAGACTGCGGTCCAGCGCCACCTCTTTTTCCAACCTGTCCATCAGGCGGCGGGCGGTATCGATGTACTCGCCCCCCTCGTGCTGAGCGGCGGACAGCGCGAAGGTTTGCAGGTAATTATCCCGCAACACATGGTCGCAGACTTCGGTTGCCATGCTGGCGACCAGCGTATCGCGGCCCGGAATATCCAAATCACCGCGCTGCACCGGATCGCCGAGCAGGATTTTGATATTCACCTCGTGATCGGAGCAATCGACCCCGGCGGAATTATCGATAGCGTCGGTATTGAGCCGGACGCCCGCGAGCGCAGCTTCAATGCGTCCGCGCTGGGTTGCGCCGAGGTTTGCGCCCTCGCCAATCACCCGCGCCCGCACCTCGCGCCCATCAATGCGCAAGGCATCATTGGCGCGGTCGCCGACGCCCGCATTATTCTCGTCCTGGGCCTTAATGTAAGTGCCGATCCCGCCGAACCACAGCAGATCGACCTGGGCTTTCAGCATCGCCTGAATGAGATCGGCGGGGGTGACTTGCTCCCGCTCGATGCCGAACAGGGCTTGGATTTCCGGGGTCAGTTTCAGGATTTTGGCCGAGCGCTCGAAAATCGCGCCGCCCTTGGAAATCAGCGACGTGTCGTAATCTTTCCAGGTGGAACTGGGCAGGGCGAACATGCGCTTGCGCTCTTCAAACGTCCGCGCCGCATCGGGGGTCGGGTCGATGAAAATATGCATATGGTTGAACGCGCCGACCAGCCGCAGCTTGTCCGAATGGATCAAGCCATTGCCGAACACGTCGCCCGCCATATCGCCGATACCGATAACCGAGATTTCCTGCTGGCGCAGATCAATCCCGGCCTCGCGCAAATGCCGCTCCACCGCGACCCACGCCCCGCGCGCGGTAATGCCGAGCGCCTTATGGTCATAGCCTGCCGAGCCGCCCGAGGCGAAAGCATCATCGAGCCAGAAGCCATAGTCGCGGCTCACGCCATTGGCGATATCGGAGAAGGTCGCCGTGCCCTTATCGGCGGCCACGACCAAATAGGGATCGTCGGGATCGAGGCGCACCACGTTCGGCGGCGGCACGATCGCGCCTTCCTTGCGGTTGTCGGTGATATCGAGCAGCCCGCGCATCATCGTTTTGTAGCATTCGATGGCGTGGGCGAGCACTGCCGGGCGACCCGCTTCGGGCGGCAGCGGGCGTTTGACGAAGAAGCCGCCTTTCGAGCCCACGGGCACGATCACGGCGTTTTTCACCGTTTGGGCTTTCAGCAGGCCCAGGATTTCCGTGCGGAAATCTTCGCGCCGATCCGACCAGCGAATCCCGCCGCGCGCCACTTTGCCGCCGCGCAAATGCACGGCTTCCACATCGGGCGAATAGACCCAGATTTCATAAAGCGGGCGCGGCTTGGGTAGATCGTCGATGCGGCCGCTATCGAGCTTGAAGCTGACATAGGCTTTCGGCAACCCATCGGCCCCGACCTGATAGAAGTTGGTGCGCAAGGTTGCGAGGATTAGGTTCAGGTAGCGCCGCAGAATGCGGTCTTCATCGAGCGCGGTCACGGCATCCAGCGCGTGTTCGATCTCGACGACGATCCCCGCCGCGCTTACTTCGTCGGCTGTGGCCGGGTTGAAGCGGGCATGGAAGAGGGCGACCAGCAGGCTGGCAATCGCCGATTGATTGGCGAGCGCCTGTTCAAGGTAACTTTGGCTATAGGTCAGCCCGGCCTGTTTCAGATATTTGGCATAGGCGCGCAGAATAACGATTTCGCGCCAATCGAGGCCCGCTGCGAGAATCAGGCGGTTGAAGCCATCGTCTTCGGCGCGGTTATTCCAGGTGGCGGCGAAAGCGGCGTGGAAGCGCTCGCGCGCGTCCTCCAGCGCAACGGGGCGCTTGTCCTGAACCACCAAATCAAAATCATGCAGCCAAACGCGCGCCGCCGGTTGGCCCTCGGCGGTCAGCGGGCGCAGTTTGAACGGGGTTTCGCTCAGCACGCGCAGGCCCCGGTTTTCCAGCATCGGCAGCACGTCCGACAAAGCGACCGGCTGACCCGTGCGGAAAATCTTGAAGCTCAACTCCGTGTCCGCCGCGTCGGGGCGGCGGTACACCCAGAACACGGTATCGCCATCGCCCGCGCTCAGAATACGCGGAATATCGGCAACGGCATCGTCGCCGGTGAATTTTTCGCGGTAGGCGGCGGGGAAGGCATTCATGAAGCGGCGCAGCAGCCCGCCGCGCGTGGTTCCGCCCGGCGGGGTGATCCGCCCGAGGGCCGACTGGATCTGATCGACCCAGCCGCGCCCGGCTTCCACCAAACGCCGTTCAATCTCGGCGCTATCGAATTCCACCCGCTCCTCGCGGTTAGTCTTCACGATGATGTGCAGGCGCGCCAGCGGCGATTCGGACAGTTGGATATAGGAGGCGGAAATGCGCCCGCCCAAGCCTTCCGCCAGGATCGCATGGAAGCGCTCGCGCAGGGCATTATCGTAGCGGTCGCGCGGGATATAGACGAGGCAGGAGACATAGCGCGCAAACGGGTCGCGCCGGGTGAACAGCGCAATACGGCGGCGGTCTTGAAGCTGCAACACGGCCATCGCCGTTTCGAACAATTCCTGCGGGTCGATCTGGAACAGTTCGTCGCGCGGGTAGGTTTCGAGAATCTGCATCAAGGCTTTGCCGTCGTGGCTATTGGGCGACAGGCCCGCGTGCGTGACGACGTGATCGATCTTCTGGCGCAGCACCGGAATCGTGCTCGGGCTATCGTTGTAGACACGGCCGGTGAACAGCCCGACGAAGCGGCGTTCGGCAATCACTTTGCCGGTCGCATCCAGCTTCTTGATCGCCACCACATCCATATGAACGGGGCGGTGAACGGTAGCGCGCTGATTGGCTTTGGTGACGGTCAGCAGCGTTGGCGATTCAAGGAAGGCGCGCACTTCCGGCGGCAGGGCCGAGAGGGTGCGAATCCCATCGAAAATCGAATAATCGGGGTCGCGCAGAATACCAAGGCCGCTGTCGTCGGTGACTTTCATCACCGTTTCGCCATCCACCGTATCGAACACATATTCGCGGTAGCCGAGCAGGGTCATGTGATTATCGGCGAGCCAGGTCAGAAACGCTTTGGTTTCCTCCACTTCGCCCGCGCTAATCGGGGCCGAGGCTAGGGCCGGATCATCGAGTTCTGCCGTAATCAACGACAGCCGATGCAGCATCGCCCGCCAATCTTCGACCGCCGCGCGCGTGTCTTTCAAGGCTTGGGCGAGCGAGGCTTCGATCGCGGGGAAATCTTCATCCTCCACCGTGCCGCCCAGGCCGATCTGCATCACCGATTCGGCCGTGCCGTCGCCATAGGCGCTGCGGTTTCCGGCCGTATCGCGGGTGACGCGCACGATGGGGTGGAGAATGATATCGACGGTCAAATCGGCAGCGAGCCGCCCAGTCGACAGCGCGCTTGTGACCGTATCGACCAGGAAGGGCATATCGTCATTGACGATTTCTACCAGAAGGGGTGTACCGAGCCAGGCGCTGGTACGCGGATCGGGGCGAACGACGCGCAGTTTGGCCTCGCCCGGCTGGCGCTGCGCGGCGAAATCCCACAAGGAGCGCGCGCAGGCGACAAGATCCTCCGGCGTCCGGGCCGATAGATCGGCGCGGGACAGGCCGCTGAATAAAGCGCGCGCGAAGGTCGCAAGATCGCCCTCCAGCCGCGCGGCGACTGCTTCGAGAACCTGAGTACGCAACGCTTCCGTCTGTAAGCCCATCGTTTCCTCCTGCTGCGGGGCGGGCGGGGGAGAGGTGCCGCAACCCCGTCGGGCATGCTTCGCGCCGATCCTGAGTGTCCAGTATCGTGAAGTTTTTTTGCTTTTATTTCTGTTTTATATCACGACCTGCGACAGAGTGAAGCATTTCGGCGTGGGGTGGATATGCTGTTTTTTTGAGCGGGTGGCTAGCAAAAAGAAACTGCCGCTCCCGCGCTACAGGGAGAGCAGCCACGCTGGATAAGCGTATCGCATACTTATGTCAGTTTTGGCCTAGGTGCGCCTGAACCTGTCGACAAACCTCGGCGCATTCAGCCTCGCCAATCCGACCGATGACATCGGCGTCCCGCGCTTCGATCGTGGCGATTTTGACGGTACGAATAAGCGACGGTGCCGGAAGCCCCGCCTCGGCGTAGGTCGAAACTAAACTGACGTCTCCAGCCCAAGCCCTATTTTCCGCACTGGTAATCATAAGAACCCATAGAAGCTCGGCGTTGGCACCTAACCCCTGTTCGGAGATCACGAGAGCGGGGCGGCGCTGCCGAGTTGCCCGATCCGTGTAGGGAAAGGGAACTCGGACAATATCGCCAAGCTTATAGGTTGGCATAAGCGCGCGTATCGGCGTCGCTAGACCATTCCGAGAAGGTAGCGAAAGGATCGTCGGCAACGGGTGTGACTTTAGTGAGAATCACTTGCCCTTGCTCAATGCGGTAGACGAGTTCGTCCCCAGCTTCTAGCCGCAGAGCGAGCCGAACCGCTTGCGGAATAGTCGTTTGGGCCTTGGAGGTCATCTTGCTTGTAATCATGACGGAAATCCAAAGAATGGTTTCTTTGAGGGTAAGGAAAATCCTTACGGTGCGCAAGCCACGAACAAGTGCCTACCGCTCTTCTCGCCGCAGCGCCCATTTCACCGTCGCGCCCGCGCCGTCGGTTTCGCCGGTAAGCGTGATCTGCTGGCTGCGGTTCATATCAAAACCATTACCGAGATAGATCGAATCCGACAGCCCCAAGCTCGCGCCCGCCGCTCGCAAGCGCCATCCGGCCCCGCTTTTCGTCCGCAGCAGAACGGCGCTACCGCCCTGGAGCAGCGATGCCGTGACACTGGGGTGTAAATGAAACCGAATCACGAAGGGCGCAACGCCATAGCCCATTTCGCCGCCGCCAGGCACCAGCCGGTCTTCGCCGCGCAAATCGTGGCCATCGCTGGCGAGGAAGAGGCGACGCTGCACCAGCAGGCCGAAGGGGCCGATATAGCCGTCGTGGCTGAGGTCTAGCCAAACGCCGTCCGTGCTTTCGTCGCGGCTTACGCTGACATGGGTCGGGCCGCGCGTAATCTGGCCGTCGGCGTCGAAATCGCTGCTGGAGCGCTCGGCCAGGGTGAGGGCGGAATGGGCCGCCGTTGCCCGCTGCGCTTTGCGCCAGCGCGGGTTTGCCGCGAGATGCGCGCCGCAGTTGACGATCAGCCGCTCGCGCCCGTCCGAAACCTCAAGGCTGAGCGTGCCCGCGTGGGCTGCCCCGCCGAGTGGGTAAAGGCCGGGCGGTGCATGCTCGTTGCGCCCGCCGTTCTGCGCACTGCCGCAGTCGATCAAAACGATGCTCTTGCCGCGCTCCAGCCGCTGAAAACCGGAATGGGGCGCGCCTTGGGGGATCTTGCTGCCACCGCCCGCAACGTCGAGTACGCGCCCGATGCGGGTAGCGCTTTCCTCCTGGCCGCCGTTGAACAGGGCCAGCGCGCCATCGCCATGACAGAAAAAACGTAAGACCGGCACGCAGCGGTCGAGCGCAAGGCTGAGGGCGGCGGGCGGCGTTGCTTGGGCGAGACCATAGGCGGCGCGCACCGTTAGCAGCGCTTCTGTCACCAGCAGTTGCACCGAGGGGCAGCGTTCGATCACGCCGCCATCGGGGCGAATATCCTCGGTGAGAATCAGTTCACTAAGGCTGGCGACGGATTTTTCGGCAGCGCGCTGCAGGTCTGGCGGTAAGGGCAATGCGAGCGTGGCCAGCGCGAGCCCGGTAAACGCCTGAATGCGCGGCAGACCGGGCGCGGCCAGCGCGGCAGCATCGATCAAATAGCGCCCCTGCCGCCCGAGTGAGGCCAGAAACGGCGCGCTGAGAGGGTCGCCAACCGTGCTGAGCAGCCCTTCCGCCGCCTCCAGCCACGCCGTGACCCGCCGCCCCACCACATCGGGCCGCCAGGAGACCGGGTGCCAATGGCCGTGGTCGGCAATCCACCGCCCAATCATTTCGCGTGCCCGGTCATGGGCGAGGGGGGTATCGAGGCTGCGCAGGGCGGTAAGCCACGCGAAGGCGTGGAGTTCGGCCCGCCAAGCCGGGGTGCTTTTATCGGGCAGCCAGGTGCTATCGCTCTCGCCCAAGCGGTGGCTTTCGCCGAAGAAAACGAAAGTGCCCTCTAGCAGCGCGGTGGCGTCGCGGGCGTTGGTTTCCTTGCTCGCGGCATCGCGCGCGGCGGGCACCTCGCCCTCGGCGTCGGGTTCATCCCACAGCGGCGGGAGGGTGAGCCGAAAATGATCGGGCGGGGCGCGGTCCAGCCGCCGCCAATAGAAGGGGGAGAGGAAACGCGCATGCCGTACCCAGGTCCAGGCTGCCATCGCCGCGTCTCGCTCTGTTCCCTGACGTTCCCTAAGCCGCTTTCAAGCGCCGGATATTCTCGGCGTAAGCGCTGGGGCCACCCTTGAAGGTGGCGGTTCCGGCGACCAGCAAATCGGCCCCGGCGGCTACCGCGCGCGGGGCGGTTTCCAGCGTAATGCCGCCATCAACTTCCAAATCGATGCGTTTGCCCGTCGCGTCGATGCGTTTGCGCAAGGCTTCGATCTTGCGCAATTGGCTGTCGATGAAGCTTTGCCCGCCAAAGCCGGGGTTGACTGACATGACCAGAATCAAATCGAGATCATCGATTAGATAATCGATCATCTCAATCGGCGTATGCGGGTTCAGCACGATTCCGGCTTTTTTGCCCAAGGATTTGATGAGCTGCACCGTGCGATGGGGATGCGCCCCCGCTTCCGGGTGGAAGCTGATGATATCCGCGCCCGCTTCGGCAAAAGCCGCGATATAGAGATCGACCGGCGAAATCATCAAATGCACATCGAACGGCAGCGCCGAATGGGGGCGCAGCGCTTTGACCACCGCCGGGCCGATGGTGATGTTGGGCACGAAATGCCCGTCCATCACATCGACATGGACCATATCGGCCCCCGCTTCGGTAATCGCGGCGACTTCCGCCCCCAGCTTGGCGAAATCGGCGGACAGGATCGACGGGGCAATCCGAGTAGCCTGCTGCATTCTTCTCTAAACCCTTACGAAACGCGCCGCAGCCGGGCGGCATAGAAACCATCGATTCCGCCCAACTCCGCCAAATGGCTCGGCAAAGTCCGCAAATCGCCTTGAGAGGTGATCATTTCCGTAAGCCCGCCCACTTCCGCCGCGCGAATGGGCACGCGGATGAAGCGCCGGTCGCGGGCGAGGAAACGGGTGATCCGCTCTGGCCCTTCTTCTTCTTCCAGCGAGCAGACGCAATAAACCAGCGTGCCGCCGGTGGTCAGCATACGGGCGGCGGCATCGAGCAGCCGATCCTGGGCCAGGACCATCGCGTCAATATCGCCCTGTTGCTTCAACCACAGCACGTCCGGGTGGCGGCGCGCGGTGCCGGTGGCCGAACAGGGGGCATCCAGCAAAATCGCGTCGAACGGGCGCGGCGGGCGGTAGAAGGCGGCGTCGTCGGCCACGGTTTCCGCCACAAGGCCAACGCGGCTGAGGTTTTCTGACACGCGGCGCAAGCGGCCCGCCGAACGGTCGAGCGCCGTGACTTTTGCGCCTGCGGCGGAAAGCTGCATCGTCTTGCCGCCTGGCGCGGCGCACAGATCGGCAACACGCATCCCGGTAACGGGGCCGAGCAGTTTGGCGGGCATGGCCGCGCCCGCATCCTGCACCCACCACGCGCCTTCGTGGAAGCCGGGCAGGGCATCGATGCGGCCATGATTATCATGCACGCGCAAGGAGCCCGTCGGCAGGACCACGGCCCCGAGTTTTTGCGCCCATTCGTCGGTCGTCGCCGGGTCTTTCAGCGTCAGGTCAAGGGCGGCTTCCCCGCGCAAGGAGGCGGCAATGGCCTGCGTTGTCGGCTCGCCATAGGTGCCGACCCAGGATTTCCAAAGCCAATCGGGAATGGCGACGCGGGTGCGGTCGATTTCCGCCAGCACGGTTTCCCGCTCGTCGATCACCCGGCGCAGCAGCGCGTTCACGAAGCCGGTCATATGCGCCATGTTGAGCGCGACCGTCAGCGCCACCGTTGCCGAAACGGCTGCGTGCGGCGGGGTTTCGAGCACGAGAAGCTGGGCGATGCCCAGGCGCAGAATATCTTCGGCCACCGCATCGCGGGCCTTAATCGGCTCGCGCACCAGTTTGGCGATCACGGCGTCGATATAGCCCAGATGGCGCAGCACGGCGCTGGCGAGGGCGCGAACGAAGGCCCGGTCGCGCGCATCGAGCCCGCGCAGGCCCTGGTGCGTGGCGAAAGCATCGTCGAGCGGGCGGCGGCGGCGCAGAACCTGACCGATCACCTCAACGGCAAGCACACGCGGATTGACCTCAGCGCCGGGGCGCGGCTTCCGTTGCCCGCCGCTCTCACTGCGCACGCGGAATTGTCGTTCCCCCTGCGGGCGGTCACCCTGGGGACGATTCCCATAGGGTCGATCCCCTTGCGGTCGGTCGCCCTGGGGCCGGTTGCCATAGGGTCGATCTCCCTGCGGACGGTCGCCTTGAGGACGGTTGCCGTAGGGCCGATCTCCCTGGGGACGGTCGCCTTGAGGACGGTTGCCATAGGGCCGATCCCCCTGGGGACGGTCGCCTTGAGGACGGTTTCCGTAGGGTCGATCTCCCTGGGGTCGGTCGCCTTGAGGACGGTTGCCGTAGGGTCGATCTCCCTGGGGTCGGTCGCCTTGGGGCCGGTTCCCATAGGGTCGATCCCCTTGCGGTCGGTCGCCTTGAGGACGGTTTCCGTAGGGTCGATCTCCCTGGGGTCGGTCGCCTTGGGGCCGGTTCCCATAGGGTCGATCCCCTTGCGGGCGGTCGCCCTGGGGCCGATTGCCGTAGGGTCGATCCCCCTGCGGTCGGTCGCCTTGGGGCCGGTTTCCGTAGGGCCGATCCCCCTGCGGGCGGTCGCCTTGAGGCCGGTTTCCGTAAGGCCGGTCGCCCGGCGGGCGTTTGCCGCCGCCGCCAGCGCCTGTAGGACGATTACCGCCGGGGCGGTTTCCAGGTGGCCGACGGCCCGACGAATGGTCGTTCAACCCCAAGGCCTCCGAGTGCGAGAAGCATCGGATTTGGCCCGGCCCCGCCAGGGCGAGCCTGTCGGAGCGGGTTTGGCTAAGGAGGAAACAAGCGCCATTAGTCGGGTTACTCTATTCTGCGTCGACGGGTGGGTGGAAAACAGGCTATCCGCCCCCGCCCCGCTCAAGGGATTGTAGATGAACACATGGGCCGAGGCCGGATTGCGTTCCGCCGTCAGGTTTACGCGACCTTTGGCATAGGCTTCAATCTTTTGTAGGGCTGTTGCAAGCGCTTCAGGGTTGCCACAAATCGCAGCCCCGGTTTTATCGGCCTCATATTCGCGCGTCCGCGAGATGGCCATTTGCACCAGCATGGCCATAATCGGGGCCAAAAGCATCAAAATCAGCGCGCCGATGCCGCCAATGCCGCCGCCTCCACGGTTATTATTGGACGGGCTGAAAACCATTGCGAAATTCGCCAGCATGCCAATTGCGCCCGCGAGTGTTGCGGTAATCGTCATGGTCAGCGTGTCGCGGTTTTTGATATGAGCGATTTCATGGGCGATAACGGCGGCGATTTCGTCGCGGTCGAGAATCTCCAACAGGCCCGAGGTAACGGCGACGACGCCTTTTTCGGGATTGCGCCCGGTGGCGAAGGCATTCGGCTGGCCCTCGTGCATCAAATAGAGGCGCGGCATGGGAATGTCGGCCCGGCGCGCGAGATCGGCGACGATTTGATAAAGTTCGGGCGCGTCGCTCGGGGCGAGCGGTTGGGCGTGGTGCATGCTGAGCACCAGCGAATCGGACGTCCAATAGGCGAAGAAATTCATCGCAGCGGCGACCAAAAACGCAATCAGCATC
>NZ_JBILQX010000024.1:0-32411 GCF_044372965.1 Elstera sp.
GCCTGGAAGAATTTGAAGGTATCTGGCCCCAAGGCCGCCCCGCCCGTTGCCGCCGAGCGCAGGCGGGTGAAGCCTAGCCGGTCGCGCAAGGCCCGGAACAGGATGAAATCCGCCAAGGCCGACCGCCGCCCTTCCTCAAGCGCCTTTTGTCCGAGCTTCATGCCGAACTCGTACATCACCCGCTTGAGGCGGCTCGAATCCATAATCTTAGCGCGCACGTCGCCCGCGATGCTCTCCCAGACGCGCGGCGCGAGCAACGCGAAGGTCGGGCCGATCTCGCGCATATCGGCCATCATGGTTTCCGGCTCTTCGACGAAATTCACCACCATGCGGCAGACGAGCCATTTCGACACGGCGTACATCTGCTCCATGATCCAGGGCAGCGGCAGCACCGACACGTAATCATCCTGTGGGCCTTTCGGATCGACCGACAGGTAAGAGCGCGCGTGCCGCACCATCGAGCCGCCGGTGAGCATGGCCAGCTTCGGGTGGGACGTGGTGCCGGAAGTGGTGCAGAGCACCGCCACCGCTTCCGTTTCCGTCGCCGCCACCAGCGCATCAAAGCGGTTGGGGTCGGACGCCAGCGCCTTTTCCCCGCGTGCCAGCACGTCTTCTAAGGAAATCAAGCGCGGATCATCATATTTGCGCATGCCGCGCGGGTCGGCATAGACGATATGGCGGACGGAGGGGATGCGGTCGCCCAGCGATAGCAGCTTATCAATCTGCTCCTCGTCCTCGCACAGCATCACGTCGATATCGGCATAGGTGATGAGGTAGGCCACCTCATCTTCCATCGCGTCGCGGTAGATGCCAAGGCTCATGCCGCCCAGGGTGTGGGTCGCAAGTTCGCCCATCACCCAATCCGGGCGATTATCGCCAATCAGGCCGACGACGCTGTTTTTTGTAACGCCGAGGGTTGCCAAACCAAGCGTGAGCGTTTGGGTGCGCGCCAGCACTTCAGCCCAAGTGAAGCTCACCCAAATGCCGAACTGCTTTTCGCGCATCGCGGTTTCAGCCGGGTAGGTTTTACCGTTATGGGCCAGCAGTTTGGGGAAGGTATCCAGGGTCGGATCGAAAGTGATGCTCATGGTGCCCGTCCTCACGCGACTTGCGCCGGGGGCGTATCGCCCTCGTCGACCAGCACATCATCCACTTCGCCTAAGTAAGCCCGGCGCACATGCTCGTTCGCCAGAACCTCATCGGGCAGCCCTTCGGCGATTTTCTTGCCGAAATCGAGCACCATCACCCGGTGCGAAATATCCATGACCACGCCCATATCATGCTCGATCATCACAATGGTCATGCCCCATTCTTCGTTGAGATCGATGATAAAGCGGGCCATATCCTCCTTCTCTTCGAGGTTCATCCCGGCCATCGGCTCATCGAGCAAAATCAGATCGGGCTTCAGGGCAATGGCGCGCGCAAGTTCAACGCGCTTGCGTAAACCATAGGAGAGCGTGCCCGCCATCGCCCGGCGAACGTGCTGGATTTCCAAGAAATCGATAATGGTTTCCACATCGCGGCGATGGGAGAGTTCTTCCCGCCGCGCGCCGGAGAGCCAATAAAGCGCCCCGGTGAGGAAATTATTCTTCAGCAAATGGTGGCGGCCGACCATGATGTTATCGAGCACGCTCATATGGCCGAAAAGCGCAAGATTCTGGAACGTGCGGCCAATGCCCAAATCGGCGCGCTTGTTCGGCTTCAGCGCCGTCACATCGCGCCCCTTGAAGCTAACCGTTCCCTCGGACGGCGTGTAGCGCCCCGAGATGCAGTTCAGCATCGAGGTTTTACCCGCGCCATTAGGCCCGATGATCGAAAAAATCTCACCCTTGCGGACAGTGAAGCTCACATCGGTTAGGGCACGAATGCCCCCGAAGCGCAGCGACACGCCCGCTACGTTCAGCAACGGTTCCGTCACGTTTCCCCCCATTTCAGGGCCGCGCATTGTAATTTTGCTGCGCTTATACCCCGGTTCCTGACATAGAGTGTTATCCGCACCCGTAAAGTGTCAAGGTGATTCGTGTGGGGGAATTCCCTCATATCCGCGCTTTTGCAGCGCAAAAACATGACGTAAGCGTTAAGTTTCAACTGTCAATAACAGGCGTAAACGCGCAAGAAAGCTGCCCTGCCGCGCTAGGGCCGAAAAGCCATTAAGGGCGTAATGCCCCCTCAATGGCTTTTTTCTTGCACATCCCTTGTGTAAAAATGCACGCCTTACGCGTCGACGTAATAGGCGATCCCCTCATCGACAAAGCCGACAAGCTTAGCCACTGCCGCCCGTTCGGTCTCGCTGGCCGTATAGAAATGGCTACCCGTATTGCTGTTGTAGAAGCGGTACAGCGGGTCAAGGCCGCCCGCCGACGTGTTACCGGCAATATAGGCCACGCCCTCATACGCAAAGCCCGACAGTTTCGCCACGGCATCGCGCTCGGTGCTGCTGGCCGTATAGAAATGCGTTCCAGTATTGCTATTGAAAAAGCGATAGACGGAAGCAGTGTCCCCAGCGCCCACCTCGTAAGCACTAAACGCAATACCATCAAAGGAATATTGCGGTAGGTTTGATTGGATTGTGTCGCGTTCGGACGTACTCATCGTATAAAGATGCGTGCCCGTGACAGTATTATAGAATCGATACACGGGGGACGACAGGATCGTGGTCGTCACGCTGCTGGCATCGACAGTGCGACCATCGCCGAACTGCAACGTCTCGAAACCCGTCAGCGTATCGCGCCCATCGGTGCCCGACACAGTGATGGTGCCATTAGCGACCGCAAACCGGTAATTCGCGTAGGCCCCGCTGAAAAACGCCGTATCGGTCCCCGCGCCGCCACTCAAGGTATCATTACCCGCGCCACCTTGAATGAAATTATTAGCACTATTACCCGTAATAATATCATCTTTAGCCGAACCGGTTACAGATTCTATGATCGTTCCATAGGCAATGCTGAGATTGTTCTGACCTAAGTATAAATATTCCTGCCGATCCGTATACCATTTCACCAAATTATCTTGTGTGTAAAAGGCGCGCACGTCGGTCGAAAGCTCGTTAATTTCCCGATCAATCGCCTGGGCGAGCGTTTGCTTGCCGATCGAACTGAACGTTCCCGGCGTAAGATCCAGCACCGAACCATAGAGTTGATTGGACAGATCGATAATATCCGACCCGCCGCCATCATAGATCATCTTGGTAAAAGGGTCGGTTGAGAAGCGATACGTATCGTTTACCGAATTCGTTTTGGCCCCATAGAGCGCCTGAACGGCCGCAACATCGAATATCCCGAGATGCGCCTGACCATTCGTCTCCAAACGAACATATTCGGACGACCAGTTTACGCCCGTGGCCGTGCGCGTCGCCGTCACCTTAATATCGTAATTATACTCCTGGTCGTACGACATAACCGTCGTTTGAATACTGTCCTTCGCATCCGCCAAAACAGGGCTTTCATGCGGATGCTTTAGGCCCAGCGTATGGCCGATTTCGTGCATGAGCAGCAGCGGGTTATAGCCCGTATCGGTCTGCGCGCGGTTGATCCAAACGTCGCCATTCTGATTCGCACCGATCTGCGAGCCCGACCCGGCCCCCCAAGCGAAGCCCGCAAAACTCGCACTTGCGTCCGACTGCGTAAAGAAGCGCATGCCAACGCTGCTCGAGTCACTGACCTCAACGAAAGTGATATTGGCGACCGCTGACCATGCCGCCAGCGCATCCCGCGTTTGAGCTTTCATGGTTTCGGTCAAGGGCTGAAACGTCGTCAATGCTGCGGCGGTATCGGTAAAGCGCGATGCATAGGTCGGCACCGACGCGCCAAAACTATACTGCACTGTTACCGCAGCCCCCTTAACGCTGGTTGCGTTCCAGCGCCCCAAACTATCATCGACAAGCGTCGAGACAGCCAGCGCTTGATCCGATGCGGTCAACGTGGGGATTACCGGCTGCGCCATGCTCTTGTCTCCTGTTTAACGCGAACCCTAGGGTTACGGACCAGATACGAATTTAGGTGCAGTTTCCTGCGCGGGTAGCCCTAAAATCAATTCTGCCCGCAACCCTGGGTGATTGTCGCCTAAAATTAAGGAGCCATTGTGGAGACCCGCCACTGCGGAAACGAGGCTGAGCCCCAAGCCATTGCCGGGTGTCGTCCGGCTTTGCTCCAGGCGGACAAAGCGGTGCAGCACATGCTCGCGCTCTTCGGTCGGAATGCCCGGCCCGGTATCGGCCACAACAACCGAGCCGCCATCGCGCTGCGGGGCGACCGCGAGCGTCACCCGCCCGCCGCTTGGGGAATATTTGATCGCATTATCAACGAGATTGGCCAAGGCCTGGAACAGCAAGTGCCGATTGCCGCGCAGGCGCGTCGGCTGGCTGCGCTCGATACTTAGCGCAATGGCCTTATCCTCGGCCACCGCCTGATAGAGATCGGCAATATCGGTAACGAGATCGGCTAAATCGAGATCGGTCATTTCCTGCCGCCCCGCCCCGGCTTCGGCCTGGGAGATCGACAGAATCGCGTTAAACGTGTGCAGCACGTTATCGAGTTCAGAGACGGTCTTCTCAAGCGCGCCTTGCATCTGCGGCGGGTCACGGCTCATCAGTGTCACTTCCAACCGCGTTTTGAGGCGGGTGAGCGGCGAGCGCAGATCGTGGGCGATATTATCCGTCACCTCGCGGCCCGCGCGCATGAGCTGATCGATCTGCGTCAGCATGGCGTTGAGGTTCTTCGCCAGCCCGTCGAACTCATCGCCGCTGCCCGAAACCGGCACGCGCTGCTGCAAGTCCCCCAGAATAATCTGCCGGGTGGTGCGGTTGATCCCTTCCAAGCGGCGGCGCATATCGCGCCCCATCACTACGCCGCCGACCAGCGCCAGAAACGCCGCCGCCGCCATCGCCCACAGCAGCGCCTGGAAAATCAGCTTCTCGAAACTTTCGCGCTCGACCAGCGTGCGACCGACGAGCAGATGATAGCCTTCGGTGAGTAGGAAGGACATGGCGCGCGCCCGCACCGCATCCAGCGTTTGCTGTTCCTCCTCGCTCCCCGCCATCGGCAGGCGGAACGTTGCCCAGCGCCCTTCCCGCTCGGCGTCCGAAGGCCAAGCCGGGAGATTTCCGGCAACCCGGGTAAAATCCCCATCGGTGAGCAAATAGATACCCGACCCCACCCGGTCCGCCGCAATGCGCTCGTTGATCTGTTCTATCAAGCCATTCAGCCCGTGCTCGCGGTAGCCGTCGGACAGGCTGGAGATTTCGGTGACGATGGTATCGTTCAACTGCCGGTCGATAAGCCCTATGGTGACGCCGTAAACGAACCCCAGCAGCGTGAGCACCGACACGACGAACAGCGACGCATAGACCGCCACAACCCGCACGGTCCAATGGCGCAACAGCTTCATCATATCGAAGGCGCTTATTCCGGCGCGCGCAGGCAGTAACCCGCACCGCGAATGGTTTGCAGCAGCGATTTCGGGAAGTTCTTATCGATCTTTTGCCGAAGGCGGGAAATATGCACGTCGATCACATTGGTCTGCGGGTCGAAGTGATAATCCCACACATGCTCTAGCAGCATGGTGCGCGTCACCACATGCCCGGCATTGCGCATGAGATATTCGAGTAGCGTGAACTCGCGCGGTTGCAGGTCGACTTCCTGACCGCCGCGCGTAACGAGACGCGAGAGAAGATCCATTTCCAAATCGGCCACGCGCAGCTTTGTCATGACCGCCTCGCCCGCGCCGCGCCGCAGCAGCACTTCGATGCGCGCGACCAGTTCGGAAAAAGCGTAAGGCTTGGTCAGATAATCGTCGCCGCCCGCCCGCAGGCCGCGCACCCGGTCATCGACCGCCGAGAGCGCCGAGAGAATCAGCACGGGGGTTTTATTTCCTGCCGCCCGCAACGCTTGGATGATTGAAAGCCCGTCGAGCCCCGGCAACATGCGATCCACGATCAGCACATCGTAGCTGCCGCTCATGCCGTGAAACAGCCCGTCTTTGCCATCGGCGGCATGATCGACGATATAGCCGCTCTCCTTGAGCCCCTTCACCATATAGGCGGCGGTATCGACATCGTCTTCGATGACCAGAATGCGCATGGACCGGCAAACTCCTAACTCGATACTCCTTCTATCAGATACGGCGATGCGGCGGCAGGGGCTCGTTAAATTTTGGTTAGACATCTGCCCAAGCGCGGCGCGACGCCCCGCTGCGCGTATTGCGCCCCTGGTCACGCGGCGTTTGGTGCGCCATAGTCCCGCCCGTTAAGAGAAATTTAATAAGAGTTTTCAATGTTTCAGCTTGCGTTCATCCTCATCGGGGCCAAGGCGTTTCGTGGGAAATGGTACATTGTTGCCGGGTTGGGGGTTGCCCTTATTCTCCTCGGGCTCTTCGTTGCGTTCGGCCCGCCCAGCCATGCGCTGCTGATCGCCCACGTCCTCCTGGGGAGCATTTTCCTCAGCAACGGGCTGCTCGTTGCCTTAGGCGGCGCGACGGCGCAGAACCGCAGCCCGTTGCGGGCTTTCCTGAAGTCCGGCGGTTTGGCGTTGATGGGGGCCTTGGTTTTACTCTCCGCCTTCTGGACGCCCGTAGCGCTGGCGGTAGCCTTGGGGATCGCCCTTATCGTCGATGGCGCGTTCCGCATCACCTCGACCATCGTTATCCTGTTTCCCGGTTGGCGCATCGTGATGCTGATCGGGGTGATCGAAATTCTCGCCGCGCCGATGATCGCGCTCGGCTGGCCATTCTCCTATGAAACCGCGATTCTGCTCGCCACCGGGCTGATGCTGGCGCTCTTCGGGCGGTTTTTGCTGGAGTTCGGCCTGTCGTTCCGCACGCTGCCGCCGGAATTTTCCATCCTGAACCTGCCCTATTTCGCCGGGCGCGGCTGGTATGCCCACGCGCCGATTTTGGTGGGCGACGATGATCCCGAGGATCAAAACCGCCCACCGCTAACGGTCTACGTCTGGACGCCCGTCGGGGTCGCCACCGACCCGGAACGGACCCTCCTGATGGACCGCTACCTTGCCGCCGTCGATAAGGACGGCAGCTATGCCACCGGCCATTCGGCGCTGGAGGTAAAGCCCGATCTCTACATCAGCCATTACCCCAGCGAGGAATTGGCGATTCCGGATACTATGAACAAGCTGAGTTCGCTGCAAAAGCTCGCCGACACGACTCAAAAAGGGGAGTTCCACGCCAGCTACGAGGGGGATGTTGACTGGTGGTGCGCGGCAGACGTGAAACTAGAGTTTCCCCGCTACAGTTACCGCCGCCTGCTGGCCTTCTGGTTGGGGTATAGCCAGGATTCAACCTATCACCTGACCAACCGGAACTGCTCGGTGATTGCCGCTGCCGGGCTGGATGCGGCGCTCGAAGGCGTTCTTGCCGGAAAACGCCCCTGGCTTCGGCTGCTTGGCCTGCTGCTCGACCCCGACCTGTGGGGGGCGGTCCTCGCCCGCAATCGGGCCACCGCAATGACCTGGACGCCCGGCCTGTTCCACGATTACGCGCGAGCCCTAGGCCGCGTGCTGCAACCGACGAAAATGCCCTGGGTGACGCGCCTCAAATGGTTCATCTACCGCGCCCGCCTGAGCGCCCGCACGTTCGGGCGGAAGGGGGAATGACTTATATATTTTCTGTATCTTACAAATAAGCCCATTAGCGATAAATTGACATATTTTCAATATTTTGCTACATTTTAAATAATATATGTAATAATGCGCGATTGTTGAGAGAGTTAAAATGATACACAAAAAAATTCTCACAATAAGAGATACAGTTATTAATAAATTTAAAAAATTCTTGGAAATTCTAACAGTATTATCTTCTTTTTTTTCCGCAGTTGCAGCTATATCAGCCTGTGCAGCTATATATTTTACATATAAAAGTGCTTTGATATCCGAAAATTCTTTGCGATACTCGACCAAGCCGATTATATCTATATCTTCAATCTTAACTTCTGGCGAAAGATTTGGCTTATTTTATAGTAATATTGGCAATGGGCCGGCTCTATCAGTTAAAATAACAGTACGCGCGTATGAAGAATCCATCGAAAATATAAAAGATGCGATAGGTAGCTCTTTGTTTAAACCAGAGGAAAATAAAAAATGCCTTAGAATAGCTGTTTCAAATTATGATGGAAATGAAATAAAATCAAATTCTGCAGAAGCGGATTTACTTTCCGTAGCATATAATAAAAACAACGAAAGCCCCGAACAATACTGCAGAGCTTCTTTTCTTAAAATTTTCTCTGAAGGAAACATACACATTCAGGCTGAATATAAATCTATAATGGGAGATATTTATAGGAAAAGATGGAAGATAGAGAAAGACTGTTCTCCAAACGAGGAGAGTGCTGGTTAAAACCAGCACTCTCAAGCGCCTATTCCTCCATCGACATGAGCGAAGCATTCCCCCCCGCCGAGGTGGTATCAATCGAAACCGTCCGCTCCGCCGCAAAGCGCGTGAGGTAACGCGGCCCGCCCGCCTTCGGCCCGGTGCCCGACAGCCCCTCGCCGCCGAAGGGTTGGACGCCGACGACCGCGCCGATCATCGAGCGGTTGACGTAGATATTGCCCACCCGGGCGCGGGAGATAACGCGCTTCACGGTTTCATCGATACGCGAATGGACACCCAAGGTGAGCCCATAGCCGGTCTCGTTGATCGCATCGACGACCTTGTCGAGGTTGCTGGCATCCCAGCGGATCACGTGCAGGATCGGCCCGAAAACCTCACGGTCAAGACGGCCCAGACTATCGATCTCGACGATTTCCGGCGGGTAGAAGGTGCCGTTTTCCGTTCCTTTGCCAAGCGGTGCCTGGAAATGGCGCGTGCCGATCTGGCCGATGAGTTGGCTATGGGCCTTCAGCCGGTCGCGCGCCGCCCCATCGATAACCGGGCCGATATCCGTCACCAGCTTGCCGGGGTCGCCCAGAATAAGGTCGGACGCCGCGCCCGCCAGCATCTTCAGCACCTTATCGGCAACATCCGACTGAACGAAAAGGATGCGGCAGGCCGAGCAGCGCTGCCCCGCCGACTGGAACGCCGAGATGATGACATCCTGCACCACCTGTTCCGGCAGGCTGGAGCTATCGGCGATCAGGGCGTTCTGCCCGCCGGTTTCGGCGATCAGCGGCACAATCGCGGCGTCTTTGGCGGCAAGATGGCGGTTGATGCGCCGGGCGGTATCGGTCGAGCCGGTGAAGGCGACGCCGCCGATGCGCGGGTCGGTCACGAGCGCCTCACCGACGGCGGGGCCGCCAGGGAGCAGATGCAGCACATCGCCCGGAACCCCCGCCGCGTGCAGCAGCTTGACCGCCTCATAGGCGATGAGCGGCGTTTGCGGCGCGGGTTTGGCAATCACGCTGTTCCCGGCCACGAGGGCCGCGGCAACTTGGCCCATGAAAATCGCCAGCGGGAAATTCCAGGGGCTAATGCAAACGAACACGCCGCGCCCATGCAGGCTGAGTTGATTGATTTCCCCCGTGGGGCCGGGCAAGGGCTCCGGCAGAAACTCCCGCCGGGCCAGCAGCGCATAATAGCGGCAGAAGTCGATGGCTTCGCGCACTTCGGCAATCGCGTCCGGCAGGGTCTTCCCGGCTTCGCGGATGAGCAGGGCCAGCAGGCGGGTGCGCTGGCTTTCCATCGCGTCCGCCGCCTTCAGCAGGCATTCCGCCCGCGCTTCGGCCCCAAGGTTGGACCAATCATGCTGAGCCGCGAGCGCCAGGGTGATCGCTTCCCGCGCATCCTGCGGCGTTGCTTCCACCACGGTGCCGGGCGAGCGGTTGTGATTGGCGGGATCGAGAACCGGTACTTCCGCTCCCTTACCATCATTGCCGCCAACCAGCGGCCGCGCGAAGGTCGCCTTCTGCCATTCCCGCGCCAGATCGTCCATCAGCGGGTCGGTTTGCAGCGGATCGGACAGGTCGATGCCGTTGGAGTTCAAACGCTCCGGCCCATAGAGGTTGGCGGGCAGCGGAATGCGCGGATGGGCTTTTTCAGACAGCGCGCTCATATAGGCCACCGGATCTTGCGTGAGGCTTTCAATCGGCGCGCCCGCCTTGGCGACCTGATTGACGAAAGAGGTATTGGCCCCGTTTTCCAGCAAACGCCGCACCAGATAGGCCAGCAAATCTTCGTGGCTGCCGACCGGCGCATAGACGCGGCAAGGCCGGTTCAGCGCCTTGGGGCCGACTACCCCTTGATACAGCGCCTCGCCCATGCCGTGCAGGCGCTGGAACTCGAAATCACTGCGATTGCCCGCAAGCTCCAAAATAGCGGCCAGCGTCATGGCGTTATGAGTGGCAAAGGCCGGGTAGAAATTCTTCGAGGCCAGCATAAACTTGGCGCAGGCGATATAGCTTACGTCCGTCCCCGCCTTGCGGGTGAACACCGCATAGCCCGGCAGGCCGCGTTCCTGGGCGCGTTTTACTTCGCTATCCCAGTAAGCGCCCTTGACCAGCCGCACCAGCAGCTTGCGCCCGTGGGTCGCCGCCATCGCGTCGAGATACTGAAGCGCCGGAAGCGCGCGCTTTTGATAGGCCTGCACCGCAAGGCCCAAGCCGTCCCAGCCCTTCAGGCTTGGATGCCCGGAGATCTCCGTGAAAATATCCAGCGAAGTTTCCAGCCGCTCGGATTCCTCCGCATCGACCATCAGGCCAATGCCGACCTCTTTTGCCGTCTGGCAGAGTTTCAGCAGCGCCGGAACCAGATCGCGCATCACTTGATCCGCCTGGGCCACCTCATAGCGCGGGTGCAGGGCCGAGAGCTTTACGGAGATATTCGGCGCATCAATCATGGGCCGGCCAGCGACAGCTTTCCCGATGGAGCGAATGGCGCTCTCATAGGCCGCAAAATAGCGTTCGGCATCGGCGCGGGTTCGGGCCGATTCGCCGAGCATATCGTAGGAATGGCGGTAGCCTTCCTTTTCCGCCGGAATTGCGCGCTCCAGGGCTTCGTCGATGGTGCGGCCCATCACGAACTGCTTGCCGAGAATCTTCATCGCCGTGCGAATGGCGGCGCGAATCACCGGCTCGCCCGAGCGCGCCACCAGCTTGCCCAGCAGGTCCGACACGAGCCCGCTTTTCTGAACAACCGGCTTATCGAGGTTCACCACCCGGCCCGTCAGCATCAGCGCCCAAGTGGAGGCATTCACCAGCACCGAATCGGACTTGCCCAGATGGGCTTCCCAATCGGCACCGCCCAGCTTGTCGCGGATCAGGGCGTCCGCCGTTTCAGTATCAGGAATGCGTAACAGGGCTTCGGCGAGGCACATCAGCGTGACGCCCTCGCGGGTGGAAAGCTGATATTCCTGCAAGAACTGCTCGATCCGCCCGCCGTTTTCCATCTTCAGGCGCATACCCGCAATCAACTGCGTCGCGCGCGTCCGCACCCGCTCCGACAGAATCGGGTCGAGCTTGGCTTGCTCCGTCCGCTCGGCGATTACCGTCGCTTCGTCAGCGCGGTAATAGGGCGCAATCGCAGTGCGCAACTGTTGGACGGGCGGCGGCAGGGCGGACGCAGAAGGATACATGCGGGGCTCCGAAGCTGGGGCTGCGCCTGCATTGGCACTGCCCGAAGGATGTTCATATGATTGTTCGGAATATCATAGTTTTCATCCCAGTTCCGTCCGGAATTTTATCGATAGATCCGAAGAATGAATGGTGTATAAAGTTTATAACCATTTATTCTTCGGCATAGTGGAAAGAAGCGCCAATGCTCGACGATCTTGATCTCAAAATCTGCCGGGCTTTACAGCAAGATGGCCGCCTGTCGAATGCCGAACTGGCGCGCGTCATCAACCTCTCCCCTGCGGCCTGCTTCGACCGGGTGAAGCGCCTGCGCCGGGATGGGTATATTCGGGGGTTCGCCGCCCTGCTCGACCCCGAAAAATTTGACCGGGGGCTGCTGGTCTTCGTGCAAGTTCTGCTCGACCGCACCACCCAAGACGCTTTCAGCAATTTTGCCACCGCCGTGCGCCTCATGCCGGAAGTGCTGGAATGCCATATGGTGGCAGGCGGGTTTGATTACCTGTTGAAAGCGCGGGTGAAGGACATGGCCGAATATCGGCGCTTCCTAGGCGATGCCCTGGTCAGCCTGCCATCGGTGCGGGAAACCCATACCTACGCGGTGATGGAAGAAGTCAAGGCGCAGGTCGGGTTCGGGATTTAAAAGCTGGATATCTAATTTTTTAAGGAGATACGGCGCTAGCTGAAAATCCGTAATATTGAACGCTCAGCCTCGGCCCCAAAAGCAAGACCGCGCGTGACCAACTGAAGTTTAGTCTGAAGGGCCACAAGATTGGCCCCCTCTTCTTGCACATCCGCCAATGCCAGCGCCCGCGCCCCGCCCGTCTGCGCGTCCATATAGTCTTTTGTGAAGGTTAGCCGCGCCTGCAAAACCGCCACGCTGACGGCAAGGTTCCCTGCAAAGGAGCGATTTTGGCTAATAGCAGCATCAACCCCTACCGCCACATGGTCCAGCGCCTGATTAAAATACTCGTACCCACGCCCGGTATCCGGCGCAAAAGCCGCAGCCGACCAAAGCGTCCCTCCCGTCGAGACCGTTTGAATTGCTGCCGACTCCGTTAAATCGGACGAAATATAAAGGTAGATTTGAGACGCAAAGAAAATATTCAAACCAGATGTATCAGTATAGACATTCGTATAAAGCCCGCGCGTTGACCCAACTGAAATATAATAAGGATCAACGACGTTCGAAGCGACAAATGTACCGGCGTCAATAAGCGCGGTTGGCACGGCCGCCCCGACCGAATTTCCAAAAGCGTATTTAACGACCGCCGTGGTTGAGAAATTCGCCCCTATACTGCCCGCGCGTGCCACATAATAAATTCCGACGTTGGGGGCCGTAAGGGTTACGAGGGAGGCGATGGATGCATTCGTTACCGTCCCAAAAACTGCCGCCGCCGAGGTTGCGTAGGTGGTGAGACGGCTCGCTGTTACATCCAATCGGCTGGATGAACGCTCCGAAAATTGTGTCGTTAAACGGGCAAAAGAGTTATTGACGAGCGAAAGCCCCTGATACGTCGCGTCAGTGGCAATATAATCGATTTGCGATTTCACCGAATTATATTGCACGCTTAATGTTGTGCGCTCGGTTGCAGTCGCGGTCTTTGCCGAAATAAGAATACCTTTGAGCTGTTTAAGCAGGCTATCAATGGCACTTGTCGCGGCAATCGCGGCGGATACGGTCGTAACCGACTGATCGATTTGCTCGCGCCGCTTCTCAAAACCTGAAACGCGGTCATCGAGTGATTTTATCTGAAAATAGGTCGCAACATCGTCGGTAACAGTATCGACCTTCCGCCCCGTACTGATGCGCACATGGGTGGTTGAAAGCGCATCTTGCGCCTTTTGGAGAACTCGCAAGTTCGTGCGCATAGACGCGCTGAGTGTAACCGTCTGGACCATGAATTCCCCTTTCTGGAGAACCCTCGCACTCAATCCACGTTTCTGTGGCTCGGCGTATAGCATAGCAGAGCGCCATACGCCGACAACGGCAGTAATACCCTGTATGTCGTTAAAATTTTCTCTATGCGTTAAAAATCATTAAAATGAAAAGCCGGACCCCTTGCAGGGTCCGGCTTTTCTTACGTCAGAGGCAGGCCAACTTACGCCGCGTGGTGCCCACCTTCGAGATAGAGCGCCCGCACTTCCGGGTTCGACAGCAATTCCTGCCCGCTACCCTGCAAGCGGATTTCGCCGTTTTGCAGCACATAGGCCCGGTGGGCTACCTTCAGCGCGTGGAAAGCGTTCTGCTCCACCAGCAGGATCGTCGTGCCGTTCTCGCGGTTCAGGTCCTGAATGGTCTTGAAGATCTGCTTCACGATCAGCGGTGCCAGCCCCAGCGAGGGCTCGTCTAACATGAGGAGGCGCGGGCGGCTCATCAGCGCGCGGCAGATGGCGAGCATCTGCTGCTCCCCGCCCGAAAGCGTACCAGCGCGCTGCGCCTGCCGCTTTTCGAGAATGGGGAACATCCCGAACATGCGGTCCAGATCGCTCTTATAGTGAGCAGGATCACCCAGCGTGGCGCCCATTTGCAGATTTTCGAGCACGGTCATGCGCGAGAAAATCCGCCGCCCTTCCGGCACCTGCTGCACGCCTTGGCGAACGATGGTGGTAATCGGGGCGCGGGTAATCTCCTTGCCCTCGAAAATCACCTTGCCGCGCGTCGCGCGCGGATTGCCGCAAATGGTCATCAGCAGCGTCGATTTGCCCGCACCGTTCGCCCCGATGAGGGTGACGATTTCGCCCTGTTCCACCGTCACATCCACGCCCTTGAGGGCTTGAATATGGCCGTAATAGGTGTGGATCCCTTGAAGTTCCAGCATCGGCATCGGCGTCACCCGTGAGTTGCGAGATCGGCGGCGATCTCGGGTGGCAGTTCGGCGTCTTCGTCTTCACCTAGGTAGGCTTTGATGACGATGGGGTCGTTGCGAATTTCGTCGGGCGTGCCCGCCGCGATGCGCTTACCGTGATCCAACACGTAAATGCGGTCTGAGACCTTCATGACCACGCTCATATCGTGCTCGATTAGCAAAATGCCGATCTTCTCTTCGTCGCGGATGCGGAACAGCAGAGTGTTCAGCTCCAGCGATTCGGTAGGGTTCAGGCCTGCCGCCGGCTCGTCGAGACAGAGCATACGCGGGCCGACGCACATGGCGCGGGCGATTTCCACCCGGCGTTGCGCCCCATACGGCAGGTTTCCAGCTTCTTCATCGGCGCGGTGGGTGAGGCCGATCAGGTCCAGCCAATATTTGGCCTTTTCCACCGCCGCTTTTTCCGCCTGGGCATAACCGCCGAGGTTGAAGAGCCCAAGGAAGGTATAACCCGAGGCTTTCATCAGCGCGTTATGCTGGGCGACGATCAGGTTTTCCAGCACCGTCATCTTTGGGAAGAGGCGGATATTCTGGAACGTCCGCACCACGCCCGCCACCTGCGCGACCTTGTGATTATCCAGCTTTTGAAGCTGCAAGGTCTTGTCCGGGTGGAAGAAGCTCAAATTACCTTCAGACGGCTTATAAAAGCCGGTCAGGCAGTTGAACAGGGTGGTTTTCCCGGCGCCGTTCGGGCCGATGATTGCGGTGATCTGCCCCTTACCCGCCACCAGCGACAAATTGTCGATAGCGACGAGACCGCCGAAGCGCATGGTGAGGCCATCGACCTGGAGCAACGGATCCTTAACGGCGCTGTCATCATACTTGGTCATGGAGTTCTGAGACATGGGGATCAGGCTCCCTTTTCCGGGTTCAGCCGCAGTGTCGGCTCGCGGTGGGAAACAACCCCCTTGGGACGCCACACCATGATGAGGATCATCGCTGCCCCGAACAGCAGCATGCGGCTCTGTTCGAAATCGCGCGTCACTTCCGGCAACAGCACCAGGAAGAGGGCGGCGAAGACAACGCCGATCTGACTGCCCATCCCGCCCAAAACCACAATGGCGAGAATGGTGGCGCTTTCCATAAAGGTGAAGCTTTCAGGGTTGATGAAGCCTTGCTTAGCCGCAAAGAAGCTGCCCGCAAACCCGCCCAACATCGCGCCGATGGCAAAAGCCGTCAGCTTGGTATTGGTCGGGTTCATGCCCAAGGATTTACAAGCGATTTCATCTTCGCGCAGGGCTTCCCAAGCGCGACCGATGGGGAGTTTGCGCAACCGGTTGACCATCCAGTTCGTCATCAGCGCGAGGGCGAGAATGACGAAATAGGTGAAGATGATCTGGTGCGTGCGCTCATATTCGAGCCCAAACAGCGTATGGAAGGCGCCTTCACGATTGCCGAAGGGGGCAATACCGAAGAAATCCATGCGCGGGATCGAGGCGATGCCGTTCGGGCCGCCCGAGAGCGAGCCCCAGTTGAGCAGCACGACGCGGATGATTTCCCCGAACCCCAGCGTCACGATGGCGAGGTAATCGCCGCGCAAACGCAGGGTCGGCGCGCCGAGCAAAACACCGAAGGCAGCGGCAAACAGCCCTGCGAGCGGAAGGCAAACCCAGAAATCCAGGCCGAAGTTCAGCGACAGCAGCGCGTAGCTGTAGGCACCGACCGCGTAGAAGGCCACATAGCCAAGGTCGAGCAGGCCAGCGAGACCCACGACGATATTGAGGCCCCACCCGAGCATCACGTAAATCAGCACGTTGATGCCGCGATCCAACCAGGAGCGGTCGGAAAATGGCAAGAACGGCAGAGCGAGCGCAAAGCCGAGCAGCGCCCAGCGGATCACCGTGGCGATTTGCCGTTGCCGGGTCAGCGCTTCTGCCGATGGCTCCTTGTTCGCCTTCGCGGGCATAAAGGCCAGCGTGATCTTGAACAGCAACCGGCCGATGAAACCGGCCAGCACGGCATAAGCCAGCAAATCCCAGCGCCCACGCACGGCCAAGGAGCCGCCCTGGTCGTAGGTTTGCAGCCCGATCATGGGAAAGGCGAGGAAGAAGACCACGAACGCCGTCAGCGCCGCATCCTTAATCAACGCCGGGAAGTCGAGGGCGGGACGCGCCGCCATCCCCATCGAAACCTGTGTCATGGCTTAGACCTTCTCGATTTCGGGACGGCCCAGCAGGCCAGACGGCATGAACATCAGCACCAGGATCAGGATCGAGAAGGACGCAACATCCTTATATTCGATCGAGAAATAGGCCGAAAACAGCGCTTCGATCAGCCCGATCAGCAGGCCGCCGAGCATCGCGCCCGGAAGCGAGCCGATGCCGCCGAGCACTGCCGCCGTAAACGCCTTCATCCCAGCGAGGAAGCCGATATAGAAATCGACCACGCCGTAATACATCGTCACCATCACGCCTGCGACCGCCGCCAAGGCAGCCCCAATGACGAAGGTGAGCGAGATCGTCCGATCCACATTCACCCCGAGAAGCGACGCCATCGTGCGGTCCTGCTCGCAAGAACGCTGTTGGCGCCCGAACGACGTACGGGTGATGAGGTAGGTGAACCCGATCATCAGCAGCACCGTGGTGAGGATGATGAAGATCTGGATATAGGTCAGGCGTACCGTGAACCCATCAAGGTGCAGCAGCTCGAAGCTGCCACGCACCACCGGGGGAATCGGCTTCACCCGCGCCCCTTGCGCCAACTGCACATAGTTTTGCAAGAAGATCGACATCCCGATGGCCGAGATCAGCGGCGCAATCTTAGGCGCGCCGCGCAAGGGCCGGTAGGCCACCCGCTCAATCGCCCAGCCGTATACGGCGGTGAAGAACACCGCCGCCAGCAGCACCGCCACAAGGCCCAGCGGAACCGCCGAAATGCCTGCCGCCGCGAGCAGCGTGAACGCGATCACGGCAATAAACGAGCCGATCATGTAAACCTCGCCGTGGGCGAAGTTGATCATGCCGATGATGCCGTAGACCATCGTATAGCCGATGGCGATCAACCCATAAATGGACCCAAGCGTGAGCCCATTGATCATCTGTTGTAGGAAATATTCCAAGCCAGCCCCCACACTCAGCCGAGCCCGCTCCCGGAAATCGAGAGTGCCGCAGCGATGAAGCCCTATGAGCGGCGGCCAACTTGCGTCGAACCAACCGCCCTGTTCAACCCGTTCCTCAGTCTACGCCCTGGCCGAATTTTTTGGTTTGGACCAGTCCCTGTGGCGAAGCCTTGAGGCTTAAAATCCCGAGTTTCCAAGGCAGGTCAAGCTGATTCTGGCAAAATCATGGCTTCAAGGGTCGGAGTTTTTGTTTCTTGTTTTTTTCGGAATAACTTAATGCCGAAATTAGAAAAAAATTACAGTTTCGGGACAATGGGTCGGGAAGGGGCGCACGCATCCGCCCGACGCCAATCACGCTGGGGCGGACACGCAACCGTTGTTACATCCGAACGATTTTTCCCGGATTGAGGATATTGCTGGGATCGAGCGCGCGCTTCAGTTGCCGCATCACCGAAACCGCCGCCCCATGTTCGGCTTGCAGGAACGGAATTTTACCGTAGCCGATGCCATGCTCGCCGGTGCAGGTGCCGCCGCAGGCAATCGCCCGGTGAACCAGGCGTTCGTGCAGTGCTTCGGCTTCCGCCAATTCCGCCGGGTTTTCCGGGTCGATCAGATAGAGCATATGGAAATTGCCATCGCCGACATGGCCGACAAGGGTGCCCTGCAAACTGCTCTTCGCCAAATCATCCTTGGTCTCGGTGATGCAGCGGGCAAGCTCGCTGATCGGAACGCAGACGTCCGAGGTGAGCCCGCGCGCGCCGGGGCGCAGAGCGAGGGCAGCGTAATAGGCCATATGGCGGGCATTCCACAGGCGGGTTCGATCTTCCTGGGTCGTCGCCCATTGGAAACCGCCACCGCCCTGCTCCTCGGCAATAGCGCGGACCTGTTCAGCCTGTTCCTTCACGGAGGCTTCCGTTCCGTGGAACTCGAAGAATAGCGTCGGCGCGACCGGGTAATCGAGTTTCGAGTAACGGTTGATCGCGTCCATCTGCGCATCGTCGAGCAACTCGATCCGCGCCATCGGAATGCTGGATTGAATGGTTTGAATGACGGTATCGACCGCGCCCTCAAGGCTGCTGAAGGTGCAAACCGCCGCCGAAATCGCCTCCGGAATACCGTAAAGCTTCAGCGTAACCTCGGTCATAATCCCGAGCGTGCCTTCGGAACCGACGAAAAGCCGGGTGAGATCGTAGCCCGCCGACGATTTGCGTGCCCGCCCACCGGTTTTAATCGTGCGGCCATCGGAGAGGACAACGGTAAGCCCCAGCACATTCTCGCGCATCGTGCCGTAGCGCACGGCATTGGTGCCGCTCGCGCGCGTTGCCGCCATACCGCCCAAGGAGGCATCGGCCCCCGGATCGATGGGGAAGAATAGGCCAGTATCGCGCAAATACTCGTTCAACTGCTTGCGCGTCACCCCCGCCTGCACGGTGCAATCGAGATCCTCCGGGCTGACGCGGACGATATTATTCATGCGCGACAGATCAATCGTAACGCCGCCTTCCAGCGCCGCCACATGGCCTTCCAGCGACGTGCCGGTGCCATAGGGGATGACGGGAATGCCATAGGCCGCGCAAATCGTAACCGCTGCCGCCACTTCTTCGGTGGTTTCGGCGAAAATCACCGCGTCGGGGGCCATCGTCGGGTGCCAGGATTCATCCCGCCCGTGATGCTCGCGCACGGCCAGGACCGTACTCACCCGCGCATCCCCCAACAGATGCCGAAGTTCGTCCAGCGCTGCCGCCAGCGCCGACCCCGAAACGCGCGATTTTTGTGCTGCAACGAGTGTCGCCATGACAATTCTCCCCTTTGCGATGAACGCTAGAACCGGGGCCAAAACATCACAAGCGACGATACGGAGGAGCAGCCCCGCCGTGGACGCAAAGCAGATCAGAGATCGGTAAAACGCCAGTCCACCCGCGCCGCCGCAAGCTCGATAAACGCCCGAACCTTCAAGGGCAAAAACCGGGCAGAGGGGTAGACAAATTGCACCGGTAAGGGGGGCGGCTCGAACTCTGTGAGCACCAGGCGCAACCGCCCGGCATGGATCGCGTCCCAGGCTTGGTAGGAGAGCACGCGGGTAATGCCGCCCCCCTGTTCGGCATAGGCGAGGGCCGCATCGGTGCTATTGGTACTGTAGCGCGGCTCGATGGGTAGGCGACGCTCGCTCCCCCGCTCCCAAAAGCTCCATTCGTGCGGGCCGGGCGTGAGGACAAAGCGGATGAGCCGATGCCGCGCCAGATCGTCCAACGCCGCCGGCACGCCCATCGTCTCAAGATAGGACGGCGATGCCACGCAAATGCGGCGCACGGCACCAACCCGGCGCGCAACCAAGCTCGAATCCTGCAATTCGCCAATCCGCACCGCAAGGTCGATCCCCTCATCGATCAGCGCGGCGTTGCGGTCGGAGAGCAGAAGTTCCCCCGTGACCTGCGGATAGGTGGCCAGATAGGCCGCCATCAGCGGGGCAACGTGCAAGCGCCCGAACAAGGTTGACGCCGCGACAGACAAACGCCCGGTTGGGCGCTGCAACTCCTCGCGGGCTTGGGCTTCAGCCTCCTCAAGATCGGCCAGAACCCGCCGCGCCCGTACCAGAAAGCGCGCGCCCGCATCGGTCAGCGCTACCGCCCGCGTGGTGCGTTGAAAAAGCCGCAGGCCAAGATGCTCCTCGAGCGCCGAAACCAAGCGCGTCACAGCGGACGGCGTCAACCCAAGCTTGCGGGCCGCCGGGGCAAACCCGTGCAGATCGGCCACCGCTACAAAGACGCTCATCGCCTGAAGCCGATCCATCGTATTATTCCCCATAACGCAATAGTCTGTTGGATAACCGCCATATTATCGCAAAACACCTCAAGGTGCAGTCTCTGTTCACGGCAGCAATGCCTGCTGCCACCTTAGACCGGAGAAGCGCCATGTCCCGCCTGACCATTCCTGCCACGATCGACGCCGCTCCCGCCGCAAGCCAACCCGGTTTGCACGCCGTTCAAAAGCAACTCGGCAGTGTACCGAACCTGTTCCGCTTGGTTGCCCAAAGTCCGGCCTTGCTGAACGCCTACCTCGGTTTCAGCCAGGCCCTCAGCGGGGGACTGTTGGATGGTAAAACCCGCGAGCGCATCGCCCTTGCCGTCGCCCAGGTGAACGGCTGCGACTATTGCCTCGCCGCCCATAGCTATATTGGCGCGCATGTCGCCAAACTCGATGCCGCCGAGATTGCCGCCAACCGCCGGGGCGGCTCCACCGATGCCAAGGCCGACGCCGCCGTGCATTTCGCGGTTGCCGTTACAGAGCAGCGTGGCCGGGTCGACTCCGCGAGCCTTGAGGCGGTGAAAGCAGCGGGTTACAGCGAAGCCGAAATTCTCGAAATCATTGGTGCCGTGGCCCTCAATGTTCTGACGAACTCGGTGAATAACGTCGCTCAAACCGACGTCGATTTCCCCGCCGTCAGCGCCACCGCTTAACCGGAAAGCAATGCGCCATGACCCAGTCGCCCAGCAGCGATATCGCCTTTACCCCCAGGGTGAAAGCCCTGCAAACGCGGCTGGGTTCGCGCCGCGCCTATGCCCGGATGGAGGCCCAGGGCGGCTTTCGCACCGGAATCATGCCGGATCTGGTCATGTTTCTTGCCGCTCAGCGCAGCTTCTATCTCGCGACGGTGAACGGCGAGGGGCAGCCCTATATCCAACATCGCGGCGGGCCGCCCGGCTTTTTGAAAGTCTTGGACGATCACCGCCTGGGCTTCGCCGACTATGCGGGCAACCGGCAATATATTTCCTGGGGGAACTTGGGCGAAAACCCCAAGGTCCATCTGTTCTTCATGGACTATACCCACCGCCGTCGCATCAAACTCTGGGGCACGGCTAAGGTCATCGAGAATGATCCGGCGCTTATCGCGGCCTTACAGTCCCCCGAGGCCGACGGCCAGCCCGAGCGCGCTTTTGTCATTAAGGTCGCGGCCTGGGATATCAACTGTCCGCAGCATATTCCGCAACGGTTCGAGGCGGCGGATGTGGCGCAAGCCCTCACCCTCCGCGACCAGCGCATCGCAGCCCTGGAAGCGGAGGTCGAGGCCTTGAAAGCGGCGCGGGTTTAGCGCGCGGTCTGGCCGAACAGAATCTTCTTCTGCTCGTCGGTCATCGGCGCGGGCGGGTTGATCGCCTTGCCCTTTTCATAAGCGGTCACGGTCGCCGGACGCGCTTCAATCGCCGTGAACCAGCGCTTCAGATTGGGAAAATCATCGAGGTTCTGGCCCTGGCGCTCGTAGGGCACGATCCAGGGGTAGGCGGCCATATCGGCAATCGAATAGTCGCCAACGATAAAGTCGCGGCCTTCCAGGCGCTTGTTGAGCACGCCGTAGAGCCGGTTGGTTTCCTTCACGTAGCGGTCGATGGCGTAGGGATTCTTTTCCGGCGCATATTGGCTGAAGTGGTGATTTTGGCCTGCCATCGGCCCGAGGCCGCCCATTTGCCAGAACAGCCATTCGGTAACGGCGACGCGCCCACGCAGGTCTTTGGGCAGGAACTTCCCGGTCTTCTCGGCGAGATAGAGCAGAATCGCGCCCGATTCGAACACCGAAACCGGCGCACCGCCATCCGCCGGGGCGTGGTCGACAATCACCGGCATGCGGTTATTCGGGCCGATCTTCAGAAATTCCGGGTCGAACTGATCGCCCTTGCCGATATTGATCGGCTTAATCTGGTACTCAAGCCCGGCTTCTTCGAGAAACAGAGTGATTTTATGGCCGTTCGGCGTGGGCCAATAATAGAGATCGATCATCGCGAAGCACGCCCCTAAAGAGTTCGGTTAACACCGTTCCAAAGGTGGCGTGCGCCGGGATGAAACACAAGGGGTTGCAGCGGATTTAGGCGCCTTGCTCCGCCGGTTGCGGCGGTGCAGCGGGGCGCAGGATCCGGGGCCAAAATTCTAGCCCGCCCGAGACCGCGTCCGCCGTATCCTGCACCGCTTCGAGCCAGTAGGACAGCGGGGTTGCCGCCGTTAGATCGAGATCGGCTTCGACCGTGCCATCTTCCTGATGCATTACGCCCATGAGGCGCTTGGCGATCCGGCGCATCGGCAGGTTTTCGGGCAGGCAGAGCATAGTGAGGCGTTGCGCGCCGCGATTGCGCGCAATCGTTACCGCCCGCGCCGCAAGCTCGCGCCCCAGGCCAGCCCGTTGAAACTCCGGCTCGATGGAAATCGCGAGTTCGGCCCGCGCTTCGGGTGAGGGCAAGGGCGTGTCGAAGGCAAGTTCGACAAAACCGCGCAAGGTTGCCGCGTCAAAGACGCCGACCGCCACCGTGCGCGTCCAATCAAGCCCGGCATAGCGCTTTTCGATCCACTCGGAACTGACCGTGCTGTGAAAGCGCAAGCGCCGATCCGACGCGGGCAAACGACACAAATGCGCCGCCATGGCCGAGGCATCGGTTGGTCCGAGTTTGCGGAAATGACCCATATTACCCTCCTCGCCCTGCCCCGAAAGGCAGGATTGCATAGGTCCGGTTACGGATCGTTTTCTCCCAAGGCTCTTTTCTTGCAATGCCGTAAGAACGGCCAAAAAAGAGCCAAAATCTCAGACTTTCCTGAGAAAGCGCGATATTGCAGCGCAGCATTTTTGCTGACTACATAGGTAACGTCGCCTGACGTTTTCGTCAAGAGGTTGGGAGCGCGGAGAGGGTGACGAAGATGTTTCCGGGCGCTAAGGTGCGTTGCAAAAAGTGCAGGTGGTAGCGCCGCAGAAAGGACGCACTCGATGGATGTGATGACGGTCAGCGCGCTGCTCGCGGGGGTCGGCTGGCTTTTGGGCGGCCCCTTGGGCGACCTCATTCGCGATTACGTCGGCGATGCCTATCAAACGCTCACCGCCGAAAAACCCCTGCCGCCGCCCGATCAAGCGGTGAAATCCATCGCCTTCACCATTGGCGTTATCGCCCTTTCGGCGAAAATGGCCAAGGCCGACGGCGCGGTGACGGACCCAGAAATCTCGGCGTTTCGGAAAATCTTCACGGTATCGCCGGAGGAGGCGGAAAACGCCCGCCGGGTCTTCGATCTCGCCCGCCGCGATACTGCGGGCTTTGAAACCTACGCCCGCCAAATTGCCGCGCTGTTC
The DNA here is from genome assembly GCF_044372965.1 of Elstera sp. NCBI lineage: Bacteria > Pseudomonadati > Pseudomonadota > Alphaproteobacteria > Rhodospirillales > Rhodospirillaceae > Elstera > Elstera sp. Next base: position 23,539 of record NZ_JBILQX010000024.1, read on the forward strand.
GTGCCGGGCTCGCCAGTGTTGGAAGAGCTTTTGGGCAGCCTTGCCGCCATCGCCCGCGCCGACCATGAGATTCACCCGGCGGAAATCGCCTATCTTCAGCAGGTTGCGGCGATTTTCGGTTTCGAAGGAACCGCGTTCCGGGGGGTGCTTCAGCGCCATCTGGGGCTTGCCGCGAGTTTAGAGGATCCCTATGGGGTTTTGGAGCTGCCCGCGAGCGCGTCTGATGCCGACCTCAAAGCCGCTTATCTGCGCCTCGTCAAGGAACATCACCCGGATCGGCTGATTGCCGAAGGGCTGCCGACGGAGGCCATCGGCCTTGCGACCGAAACGCTGGCATCAATCAATACCGCCTGGGATAAAATCAAACGGGAGCGGGGAATTTCGTAATCCCCCGCTCCCGCGTTACGCCCTTACTTCTTCTTCGCGGTCTCGATTCCGGCAAGGATCAGTTCCTTAGCCTTTTCCGGGCCTTCCCAGCCCAGCACCTTCACCCACTTGCCCTTTTCAAGGTCCTTATAGTGCGTGAAGAAATGCGAGATCTGGTCGATCAGGATTTCCGGCAGGTCGGTATAGGCTTCGACATCCTTATAGGCGGGCCAAAGCTTGGTCGCCGGAACCGCAAGGATTTTTTCATCCACACCACTTTCGTCTTCCATCAGCAGCACGCCAACGGGACGGGCGCGGATGACGCAGCCGGGCACCACCGCATGATCCGTGACGACCATGATATCCACGGGATCGCCGTCGCCGCTCAGCGTATGCGGGATGAAGCCGTAGTTCACCGGGTACACCATCGAGGTATGCACGAAGCGATCGACGAACAGCGCGCCGCTGTCCTTATCGATCTCATATTTCACCGGCGGCAGGCCGCGCGGATTTTCGATAATGACGTGCACATCGTCGGGCGGGTTCGGGCCGATGCTGATTTTCGACAGGTCCATCTTTTCCATCCAGGCCAAAAAAAGGAATTTGCGGATGAGGCAATAGCAGGCGCTTGTGTTCCAAGGCAAGAGAGCTTACCTGCGACCAATGACGCGCGCGTTGGGAGAGGCAGAGATGGTTGAGGTCGAGTTTCGCAATCTACCCGTTCCAATTGTGCCACGAACCGCCGACGAGGCCCAGCATCAGGCGCGGATGGTCGATGCCGGTTTCTGGCCCAAGCTGCACCGCCTCGCCACCCGTTTGCCCTTCGCCGAAGATTTGCTCGCGGCCTGGTACGCCAGCCGCGACCCGAAAACGCCGCGCAAAGTGAAAATCGGCCTAACAGCGGCGCTCGCCTATTTCATCCTGCCCATCGATACGGTGCCCGATTGGATCGCCGGGCTCGGGTATGGCGATGATTTTGCGGTCTTGCTCGCCGCGATACGGCTTGCCGCCGATGCGATAAAGGACAGCCACCGGGCCTCAGCGCGGGAAAAACTCGACCGATTGCGCCAGGATTAACCCCAGCCTCTTAGCCTCGGCGGGCAAGAACGGATTCGCGCCAGGCGATATAGCAGGTGGAGACGGTGATAATCCCCGCGCCGACAAAGGTTAGCACATCGGGAATTTCGAAAAACACCAGATAGGCCAGCACCGCCGTAAACGGCAGGCGCAGATAATCAAAGGGCATCACCATCGAGGCGTCGACCAGACTATAGGAGCGGGTCACGGCGATCTGGCCGAGGGTTCCCAGAACACCGATGAGGATCATCACCGCCCACATGGTTGGGCTCGGCGACTGCCAGACATAGAGTGCTGGGATGAGCACAATCGGGGTCGTCAGCAGCGAGAGATAGGCGACGATGGTCATTGAGGATTCCGTTGCCGAGAGGCGCTTCACCGTCAAAATTGACCCTGCCGAGGCCGCCGCCGCCCCCAGCGCCACCATCATATCGAGACTGAGCGGCACCTGCCCCGGTCGCAAGATGACCAAAACGCCGATGAACCCCACCACCAGCGCGGCAATCCGGCGCAGGCGCAACACTTCGCCTAAGAACAGCGCCGCGCCCAAGGTTACGAACAGCGGCGCGGTAAAGCTGAAGGAAACACTATCGGCCAAGGGCAGATGGGCCGTGGCATAAAAGCCGGCCAAAAGCCCCGCGACGCTAAAAACCGTCCGCAGGGCATAAGCCGGGAGATTATTGGTGCGCAGCACCGTCAATCCTTGGCGCATCACAATCGGCACCAACAAAGGAATCCCCATTGCAATCCGCACAAAAGCCACTTGGAACGGATGCAGTTCCACCGTCGTCACCCGGATAAGCAGGCCCATCGTGGAAAATACCATCCCGGCAAGGATCATCCAGATCGCCGCCTGTACGGGCAACGCACAGCGCTTGATTGCCGCATCAAAACTAGAATAGGGATGGGTAAGGAGAAGCGGCATCGGCATAAAGCAATTCCTCGGGCGATAAACCCAAGGCTTTCCGGCTGAATCGGGGCGCTTTCATCCTGGTCCGATAAACCACTGGTTTGGTGTGAAACTAAAGGAACCCAGCTATGCAGTTTCTGGTCATTGCCCGCGATGGCACCGACGCCGACGCCCTCGCCCGCCGCATGGCTACGCGCGAGGCCCATCTGGCGAATGTGAAAAAATATAAGGACGCGGGCGAAGTGCTGATCGGCGGCGCCTTGCTAAGCCCCGAAGGGACCATGAACGGCAGCGCGCTGATCGCAAGCTTCCCCGACCGCGCCGCGCTGGACGCCTATCTTGAGACCGATCCCTACACCGTAAACGGCGTTTGGAAGAGCTTCGAGATCACCGAAATGAAAGTTGCTAACCTCTAAGCTTTATGTCGCCGAGACGATCCGATCGATCTGACCGCGCGTGTCTGACACGAGGGTTGCGATTTGACTGGCCGACCCGGAGGAGCGGGCGGCGAGGCTTTTGACCTCGCTCGCCACGACGGCAAAGCCCTTTCCCGCGTCGCCCGCCCGTGCCGCTTCAATCGTGGCATTGAGCGCTAGCAGATTGGTTTGTCCGGCAATGCCGCCGATCTCCCCCGCGACATCGGCCACCCGATCCAGCACGGTGCGGAGCACCCTCGCCGATTCTTCCAAGCTGCGGCGACGGTCGGAGACATCGGTTGCGTACATCACCACGCCGGACAGTTCCCCGCGCATATCAACAATCGGCTGAAAACTGGCCTGAAGCAGTGCCTCGCCACCATGATGGCGATAGCTGACATCCGTCGAGACATCGCGGCCATTTTTAAGGTCAGCCTGTTGCGTACTGCTCAGCAACTGGTCAAGCCGGAATGCCCCCTTTAAATCCGCAATATTTTCTGCCCCTAAACAGGTCAGCAGCAACTCGTTTGCATCGGTCAACTCGCCCGCAGACGACCATTCGGCCACAATCGTGCGGCGGCGGATGGCGACCATACGGGAGTTATGCTCCATAGCTTGGGTTTTCGTCGCCGTGATATTGGCCTGAATTGAGACAAACCGTTCGAGATTTCCGTGCTTATCGAAGATGGGGTTGATCGAGAGCGACACCCAGTAGGGCTCGCCCGTTTTGCTATAGTTCAGAATTTCTTCGTATAGCGGCTCGCGACGCGTTAGATGATCGCGGATGCGCTTTACCGTCGCGGCGTCGGTATGCTCGCCCTGAAGGAGCGCGCCGGGGCTCTTGCCAATCGCCTGTTCGGATGTCCAGCCCGTGAGCTTCGTGAAGCCAGGATTGACGTATTGGATGCGCCGGTCGGCCCCCGTGATAATCACCGAATTATCGGTTTCATCGGCCACCAGCGAGAGGAGGGAGAATTTTTCCCGGCGCAGCATCTCGTCGGAAATATCGGTGGCGAATTTTACGATTTTGCAGGGTTTGCCGTTGGCATCGAGAATAGGATTATAGGTAGCTTGGATCCAAATTTTGCGGCCATTCTTACCATAGCGCAGAAACTCGGCCGTTTTCGCCTCGCCCCGCCCAAGCTCCTCCCAAAAACGCTTGTATTCAGAGGATCGCGCGTATGTATCATCGACGAATAGGCGGTGATGTTTTCCTTGAATGTCGGCCAGAGTGTAGCCAAACGATGCCAGAAAATTCGGATTCGCCGTTAGAACCGTTCCATCAAGCGTGAATTCGATTACGGCCTGGCTCTTGCTAATGGCAAGGAGTTGCCCGGCCCGATCGGCATTGATTTGCTTTTCGGACGTAATATCGGAGGCGAATTTCACCACCTTGAACGGTTTACCTGCCATATCGAGAATCGGGGTATAGGCGGCCTGCAACCAAATCGGCCGGCCACCTTTGGCAAAGCGCCGGAACTCGCCCGACTGAAACGCACCCGCGCCTAAGCCTGCCCAAAAATCCCGATACTCGGCACTTGCCCGCTCGGCAGGATCGACGAAGAGACTGTGATGTTGGCCCTGTACTTCATCAAGCGTGTAGCCCATCGTTTTTAAGAAGACGTCATTGGCCGTCAGAATAGTGCCGTCAATATTAAATTCTATAACAGCTTGGCTTTTATTAATCGCATCGATTTGGCCGATATAATTGGCGGTATGCTGTTTTTCCTTGGTAATATCGGTCGCAAATTTCACGATCTTGATCACCCGACCCCGCCAATCTAACACCGGGTTATAGGTGGCCTGGATACAGACCTGCCGACCGCCTTTGCCAATCCGCCGATATTCGGCGGATTGGAACTCCCCCCGCCGCAGCCCCTCCCAAAAGCGCTGATACGCGGGCGCTTGCGCCTCGTCGGGGTCTACGAACAAACGGTGATGCTGTCCGCGAATTTCAGCTAACTGATACCCGTAAATCCGAAGTAAATTTTCGCTGGCACTCATCACTTTGCCATCGGGTTGAAACTCGATCCTTGCCTGCGATTTATCAAGCGCAACAAAGAGCCCCTTCAAATCAAGATAGCGACGTGTGGAAATGAGTCGGATCATTCCGTTACCCCCCCAAGAATGTGTAAAGCGACCCTTCGATATTCCGAATGGCCCCCAACGAATGTGAGCGATTAGCTTATCGGTCAAATCTGAAGGGAGCGTAAATTTTTAGAATAATTCTAGACATATGCTTGTTTATGGCTATGGCAGGTTCTTAATGAGAAACTGAAGCCGATCTCTCTTTATAGAATTCATTTAACCATCAATATAAATTCAATTTAAAATGATTCGGGCGGATAATTAGAATAATTTCCAAGACTTATTTCGAATAAAAATAAATGATTGCGCCGCCATTTAATGCCTATAGGCCGCAAAAAACAGGGAATTATTAGAAAAAAGCTGCGGTGGAAGCCTTACGCTCCCACCGCGCGATAGTTAAACCGCTACCGTAAACGGCGCGCCGGTTTTTGCTTTCACCTCGTCCACCGTCACCCCATCGGCAAGACCGATGAGGGTGAGACCGCCGTTTTTGCGATCGATATCGAACACGGCCAGATCGGTAATCACCCGGTCCACCACCTGCGTGCCCGTGAGCGGCAGCGTGCAGGCGGGAAGGATCTTCGGGCCGCCGTCCTTATCGGTATGCTCCATGACGACGACGACGCGCTGAACCCCAGCGACGAGATCCATCGCCCCGCCCATGCCCTTAACCAGCTTGCCGGGAATCATCCAATTGGCAAGATCACCATTGGCCGCCACCTGCATCGCGCCCAAAATGGCGAGATTGACGTGACCGCCGCGAATCATGCCGAAGCTGGTGGCGCTATCGAAAAAGCTCGATTGCGGCAACGCAGTTACCGTTTGCTTACCGGCATTGATGAGGTCCGGGTCTTCCTCCCCCTCGTAAGGAAAAGGCCCGATGCCGAGCATGCCGTTTTCGCTTTGCAGCGAGACTTCCATGCCGTCGGGAATATAATTCGCCACCAGGGTCGGAATCCCGATCCCAAGGTTAACGTAGAAACCGTCGCGCAACTCTTGCGCCGCGCGCGCGGCCATTTGATCGCGGGTCCAAGCCATTGTTCTGCTCCGATCCGGGTTAGGCGCGCTTGCGCGTGGTGCGTTGTTCGATGCGCTTTTCGGCATCGGGCACATGGACGATGGCATTCACGAAAATGCCCGGCGTATGCACCGCATCGGGATCGATCTCGCCGATCTCCACCAGATGCTCGCACTGAACCACGGTGAACTTGCCCGCCGTTGCCATCGGCGCGTTAAAGTTCCGCGCCGTCTTACGGTAAACAAGATTGCCCTCGCGGTCGGATTTCCAGGCGTGAACGATCGACAAATCAGCGACCAGCCCGGTTTCCAGCACGTAGTTTTCGCCATTGAACGCGCGCACGTCCTTGCCGTCGGCCACGATCGTGCCAACGCCGGTCTTGGTGTAGAAGCCGGCAATCCCCGCCCCGCCAGCGCGGCAGCGTTCGGCCAGCGTGCCTTGCGGATTGAACTCAAGCTCCAACTCGCCCGAGAGGTAAAGCTGGGCAAAAAGCTTATTCTCCCCAACGTAGGACGAGATCATTTTTTTGATCTGGCGGGCTTCCAGCAGCGTGCCGAGGCCAACGCCATCGATGCCGCAATTATTGGAAATCACCGTGAGATTCTTTGTCCCGGCAAGTTTAATGGCGGCGATCAAGGCATCTGGAATACCACAGAGGCCAAAGCCCCCGGCCATGATCGTCATGCCGTCGAACAGGTGCCCGGCCAGGGCCTCGACGGCGGTCGCGTGGACCTTATTCATGCGATTCAGTCTCCCCTCTGAGTGTCGCAGCGCTTCCGGTTCGGAAGCCTTCTTAACAAGCGGCCTCTCCCAAACGGGGCATTTTGCCGCCCCGCCTCGTGAGAGGCCTTCACCGCGACGCAGTGTCGGGGGAGTGAGGCCGGGCGTCAATCACCCTTAATGCGCAATTTTATGTCGCACACCCCGGCCTCTTTCGCGGCCTACTCCCCCAAGGTTCGACAGGCCGGGCAGAAACGCTTATATAGCCTGGGATAAAGGGACGCACGGTAAGGGGCAGGCGATTGTGGATACGCTGTTTTGGCAGGCGGTTTTTCTCGGTCTTGTGGAAGGGCTCACGGAGTTCCTGCCCGTCTCTTCCACCGGGCACCTTATTCTGCTCGGCGATTTGATTGGCTTTGAAGGCCCGCCCGGCAAAGTGTTCGAAATCGTCATTCAACTCGGGGCGATTTTGGCCATTGTCGTGCTTTATTGGCGCAAGCTGTTCGGTGTTTTGCTCGCCGCGCCAAGGGATAAAGCCGCGCAACGGTTTATTCTGGTGATCTTGCTGGCCTTCCTGCCCGCCATGGTGATCGGGGCCGGGGCGCATAGTTTCATTAAGAGCGTGCTGTTTTCTCCCTGGGTCGTCTCCATCGCCCTTATTCTGGGCGGGATTGCCATTTTGGTAATCGAGGGGCGCGGCACGCCGGAGCGCTATCACGATATCGCCGAGATGCCGCCGAAAACCGCGCTCGCCATTGGCTTTATCCAGTGCCTCGCCATGATCCCCGGCGTCTCGCGCTCCGGGGCTACCATTTTGGGCGCGCGCCTGATGGGGCTTGAGCGCAAAACCGCCGCCGAGTTCAGCTTTTTCCTGGCGGTGCCGACCATGGCCGCCGCCACGGTCTATGATCTTTATAAAAACTGGTCGCAGCTTTCCTTCGAAGGCGGCGCGGTGATAGGCGTCGGTTTTGCGGTCGCTTTCCTCACGGCGCTGCTCGTTGTGCGCGTCGCGGTTAGCTTCATCGCCAAGCATGGTTTCACCCCCTTCGCCTGGTATCGCATCGCGGTCGGGGCGTTGATGCTTGGCTTACTGATTGCCCGCTAGCCCTATGACCGCCGCGCCCGATCCGTGGGGCCAGCTTATGGCCGCCGCCCAAGACGGGGATGCGGCGGCCTATCGCCAGCTACTGAGTGAAATTCTGCCGTTCGTCCGCGCTCTGATTATCCGCCAAGTGGGCCGGGCCGACGAGGATGCCGCGCAGGAAGCGCTGCTGTCGCTGCATCTGGTGCGCCATACCTATGATCCCGCACGCCCGTTCAAACCCTGGCTGGCGGCGATTGTGCGGCACCGCCTGCTCGACGAGCTGCGCCGGATCAAACGCCGCTCGGCGAAAGAAACGACCGTCGATGATTTCGATGTAACTTCTAACCGGCTGGTGACGAATAGCGATCAGGAAGCCGTGGATGAAGTGCAGGCCTTGCGGCATGCGTTGGATCAGCTTCCCGAAGCCCAGCGGCAGGCCATCGTGCTGCTGAAGCTTCAAGATAAGTCGTTAGCGGAAGCGGCTCTGGAAATGGGTACGAACATCGGCGCGTTGAAAGTCTCAGTCCATCGGGCGCTCAAACGCCTCAAAGGGCTGATGGGGAGCGAATAGCATGGAGAGCACCCACCTTATCGATCTCTTGAGCACCGAACTTGCGCCGGTGAAACGCCTGCGCCCGCCGTTTGCGCGCGCGCTGCTATGGTTGGGCGCGGTTGGGCTGTTCTTAGGGATCATCATCTGGGTTAGCGGCCTGCGCCCCGATCTTTCGGTGCAGATGGACAAAACCCGCTTCATCGCTGAAACCACCGCGATTTTGCTGACCGGGATCATCGCGGCCTTTGCCGCCTTCAGAGCAGCCATTCCCGGCACCCCCGGTTGGACCCTCCTAACGCCCATCCCCACGCTGCTGCTGTGGTTGCTGTTCCTGGGGAAAGGCTGCCTGGATGATCTGGATAGCGGGCGTTTCGCCTGGGCCATTTCCACCCATTGCCTACAACAAATCGGCTGGACCGGGCTGGTTTCCGGTGTGCCGATGCTGGTGATGCTGCGCCGCGCCGCGCCCTTACAGCGGGTGCCGCTGGCCGTGCTGGCCGGGCTCGCCTCGGCCGCGCTCGCCGCCTTCGCCATGAGCCTCTACCATAGCTACGACACTAGCGTGATCGTGCTCATCAGCCACGGGCTGATTATCAGCGGCTTGGTGGTGGGTTTTGGCCTGATTGGGCCTGCGGTGCTGC
>NZ_JBILQX010000167.1:0-7931 GCF_044372965.1 Elstera sp.
TGCGCCACTAACACCCGAAGGCATTCGTTCGACTTGCATGTGTTAGGCATGCCGCCAGCGTTCGTTCTGAGCCAGGATCAAACTCTCAGGTTGATCCAAACAATGTCCCCATTGTCCGGAACCTTACCAATCCTAAACTCTCTCTTATCAAGAGACCTAGAACCAGCAGCCAAACAGGCCGCCGACTCCAAACCCCTTCCCATAATCCTACAATGTCAAAGAACACCGGAACTTCTCAGCTCCAACCCCGATTTCCTCAGCGTTTCAGCGACTTAGTCGCCGGCGCCTCGTCGTCGGGAGGCGCTTTATAGGCCTAACAACAAAACCCCGCAAGCGCTTTTTTCAAAAAACTGTCATGCTAGTCCTAAAAATTCGTCATGGAGCTAGAGAAGCCCTAGGGTTTTGAGCTCCGCCGCCATCTCCGGCGGCATCGCGTCATCGGCTTCCGAACCCAAATCGGGCGGGGCTTTTTCGGCGTCGAAGTAGCGCCAGCCCTGGAAGGGGCGCGTTGGGGTGGGCACCGTCTGGATCCATTCGGCCTTGAGCACGAAACGGGTGCGCTGCTCCCCCTCCGGCCCCAAGGTGCGGTTGATGGCGACAATACCCTGCCGCACGGCAATCCGCCCCTTGATGACCCAATAGAGCGAGCCTTTGCCGATAATCTCCTCGGCGCGCTTCGGGTACATCGTCGTCATCGTGAAGACGCAGCCGGGGTAATCGGGCGCCTCATTATGGGTTTCCTGCCAGTCGCGCAGATCCTCGATACTCTCGCAGCCGACGCACAGGCGGATAATGTTGAGACTCATGCCGCCTTCGCCGCGAGCGCCTGACCGACCTTCGACGCGGGCGCGCGCCCGAGCACCGCGGAAATCTGCCGCCCGACCGCCGCGAGCTTATCGAGATCGATCCCGGTGGAGAGACCCAAACCGTTCAAGAGATACACAACATCCTCCGTCGCCACATTGCCCGACGCCCCTTTGGCGTAAGGGCAGCCGCCGAGGCCCGCGATTGAACTGTCGACCGTGCGCACCCCTTCCTCCAAACAGGCGAGGATATTGGCGAGCGCTTGGCCGTAGGTATCGTGGAAATGGACCGCGACGCGGGATATGCCAAGGGAGGCGGCGATGCTTTTCACCAAAGCCCGCGCCGCGCCCGCCGTGCCGATGCCGATGGTATCGCCCAAGGAAACCTCGTAACAGCCCATCGCCGAGAGGGCTTCGGACACCCGCACGACATCGGCCACCGGCACCGCGCCTTGATAGGGGCAGCCGAGGACGCAGGAGACGTAGCCGCGCACGCGCATCCCCGCCGCCAGCGCGGCTTCGGTGACGGGGCGGAAGCGCGCGAGGCTTTCCTCGATCGAGCAATTGATATTGCGCTGGGAAAAAGCCTCCGACGCCGCGCCGAAGATGGCGATTTCGGCCACGCCTGCCGCTTGGGCCGCCTCCAACCCCTTGAGGTTCGGCACCAGCACCGGCAGGCGCACCCCCGGCAGCGCGGGAAGCCCCGCCAGCACCGCTGCGCTATCGGCCATTTGCGGCACCCATTTCGGCGACACGAAACTGCCCGCTTCGATCACCGAAACCCCGGCCCCGGCAAGCCCGGTAATCAGGGCGATTTTATCCGCCGTCGAAACGGGGCTGGCTTCATTTTGCAGCCCGTCGCGCGGGCCGACTTCGACGATGGTGACGGCACTCATGCGGGAACCTCTTCGGCTTCAAGGGTCAGCAGATCGACGCCATCATCGACGAGATCGCCGACGGCGAAAGCAATCGCCACAATCTTCCCGGCTTTCGGGGCGCGGATGGCGTGTTCCATCTTCATCGCTTCCACCAGCATCAGCACCGCCCCGGCCTCCACCACATCGCCGACCGCGACCGAAATGCCGATGATCTTACCCGGCATCGGCGCGCGCAGCCGCCCGCCTTGGGCCGGGCCGGTATCCGCCGCCCGGCGGGGGTCGATGAGGCTAAAGCGATAGGTGGTGCCCTCGACGTGGAGCCACAGGCCTTCTGGCGCGTCGAAGACCAGGGCCGAGAGGCTTTCGTCCCCCAGGGTTGCGGTCAACCGCGCTCCGCCCTCGGGCAACGGCGTTAGCGTCCCGCGTGCGGCAAGACTTCCCGCCGGAAGATCGATCAGAAAACCGTCGCCGCGATAATGGGCGCGCGGGGTTTGAGCCTGCTCGCCGTCTTGCAGCGTGATGTCGTTCCAGGCGTCGCGGTTCAAGCGCCAACCGGTGGTGAGCGCCCAGGGGCTGAAGGGATCATTGGTGTGCCGCCTTGCCGCCGTTGCCTCCTCGCTGGAGCGAAGCATCGCCGCCAGAGTGGCGAGGCCGAGCACCTTATCGGGTGCAGGCACCGGCGCGGGCAGCAGAACGTCTCGATACCGCTCGATAAAGCCCGTATCGAGATCGGCCGCCGCAAAGGCCGGATGACCGAGAATGCGCGTGAGGAAGGCGCGGTTGGTCGTCACCCCCGTCAGCACGCTCGCATTGAGGGCGGCAATGAGGCGCTGGGTTGCCGTCGCCCGGTCGGGACCATAGGCGATCACTTTGGCAATCATCGGATCGTAATAGATCGAGATACTGTCGCCGCTGCGCACACCGGTATCGATGCGCACGCCCTCGCCGCCGCCGAAGCGCACATTCGAGAGCCGCCCAACCTGGGGCAGAAACTCCTTCAGCGGGTCTTCGGCGTAGAGGCGCACTTCGACCGCGTGGCCGACGAGCGGGATTGTCTCTTGCGTCAGCGGCAGCGGGTGGCCCTCGGCGACGCGGATTTGCCATTCCACCAGGTCTTGCTGGGTAATGGCTTCCGTCACCGGATGCTCCACTTGCAGGCGGGTGTTCATCTCCATAAAGAAGAAATCATCGCCTTCGGCGATAAACTCCACCGTGCCCGCGCCGACATAGCCGACCGCGCGCGCGGCCTCCACGGCGGCGTTCCCCATCGCCGCGCGCCGCTCGGCGCTCATGCCAGGGGCCGGGGCTTCTTCGACGACCTTCTGGTGACGGCGCTGGATCGAGCAATCGCGCTCATAAAGGTAGACGCCATTGCCCTGGGTGTCGAAAAACACCTGCACTTCGATATGGCGCGGCTTGGTCAGGTAACGTTCGATCAGCACATGATCGTCGCCGAAGCTGGCCAGCGCCTCGCGTTTTGCCGAGGCTAACTGGCTGTCGAACTCGCCCGCGTCGCGGACGATCTTCATGCCCTTCCCGCCGCCCCCCGCCGAGGCTTTGATGAGCAGGGGAAAGCCGATGCGCGCCGCTTCAGCCGCGAGGAAATCGGCCTCCTGCCGGTCGCCGTGATATCCAGGGACCAGCGGCACCCCGGCTTTTTCCATCAGGGCTTTGGCGGCGCTTTTCGAGCCCATCGCGGCGATGGCGCTGGGGGGCGGGCCGATGAAGATGACGCCGGAAGCCGCGCAGGCTTCGGCGAACCCGGCGTTTTCCGACAGAAAGCCGTAACCGGGATGCACGGCGTCAGCCCCGGTAGCTTTCGCCACCTCCAACAGCAGATCGGCCTTCAGATAGCTTTCGCGGGCAGGCGCGGGGCCGAGGCGCACGGCGAGATCGGCGGCCGCCACATGGGCCGCGCCCGCGTCGGCATCGGAATAGACCGCTACGGTCCGAATGCCGAGGCGGCGGGCGGTGCGGATGATCCGGCAGGCGATTTCGCCGCGATTGGCGATTAGCAGGGTCTTTATCGCCCTAGTTTGTGTCGAGGTCTTCATGGGGGCTACTCCCTCACCCAAGTGGGCGAGCGTTTATCGAAAAAGGCCGCAAGCCCCTCGCGCGCTTCCGGCGTGGCGCGGCGGACGGCAATGCGCTGGGCGGTCTTGGCAATGACGCTTTCGGTCAGCGGGCGATCGACCGCTTTCAGCAGGCGCTTGGTTTCGGCGATGGCTTCGGGGGCCGCCGCGAGCAGCGCTTCGATTTCGGCGTCGATCACCGCGTCGAGCGTCTCGGCTGGAACCACCGCGTGCAGCAGCCCGAGCCGATGGGCTTCGGTCGCCGAGAAGCGCTGCGCCGTGAGGCACCAGCGCCGGGCCTCGCGCACGCCCATCGCGCGCACCAGATAGGGCGAGATCACCGCCGGGATCAGCCCCAGCTTCACCTCGGTAATGGCGAACTGGGCTTCGGGCACGCCGATGGCGATATCGGCGCAGGCAACCAGCCCCAGGCCCCCGGCATAGGCCGACCCATGCACGCGGGCGATGACCGGCTTCGGGCTGGTATCGATGGTCGCCATCAGCCGGGCGAGGCCTTGGGCGTCGGCGAGATTTTCGTCGGCGCTATAGGTTGCCATCCGGCGCATCCAGCCAAGGTCGCCGCCCGCCGAAAAGCTCTTTCCGGCCCCCGACAGCAGAATGATCCGCACCGAAGGATCGGCGCTAGCAGTCGCCACCGCCGCCGTGAGGGCCGCGATCAAATGCTCATCGAAAGCATTGTGAATCTCGGGCCGGTTCAGGGTCAAGCAGGCGACCGCGCCCTTTTGCTCAAGGATAAGATTGCTCATGCTCGCCTCCCCTACATCCGAAACACGCCGAAGCGGCTTTCGGGAATGGGGGCGTTCAAGGCGGCGGAGAGACCAAGCGCGAGGACCGTGCGGGTTTCGGCGGGGTCGATGATGCCATCATCCCACAGCCGCGCCGACGAATAATAGGGGTGGCCCTGCTTATCATACTGGGTATGGATCGGGGCTTTGAAGGCAGCCTCTTCTTCGGCGCTCCAGCTTTGGCCTTTCAACTCCATCCCGTCGCGGCGAACCTGGGCCAGCACATTCGCCGCCTGCTCGCCGCCCATCACGGAGATGCGGGAATTCGGCCACATCCACAGGAAGCGCGGATCGAAGGCCCGGCCACACATGCCGTAATTCCCCGCGCCGAAGCTATTGCCGATAATCACGGTGAGCTTCGGCACCGACACGCAGGAGACCGCCGTCACCATTTTCGCGCCATCCTTGGCGATGCCGCCGTGCTCGTATTTTTTGCCGACCATAAAGCCGGTAATATTCTGCAAGAAGATCAGCGGAATGCCGCGCTGGCCGCAAAGCTCGACGAAATGCGCCCCCTTCTGCGCGCTCTCGCCAAACAGAATGCCGTTATTGGCGACGATCCCAACCGGATAGCCCCAGATATGGGCAAAACCCGTCACCAGCGTCGTGCCGAAGTTCGCCTTGAACTCGTCGAACTCGGACGCATCGACAATCCGGGCGATGATTTCGCGCACGTCATAGGGTTTGCGCAGGTCCGCCGAGACGATGCCGTAGATCTCCTTCGGATCGTAGAGCGGCGGGCGCGGTTCGCGCAGTTCCAGCGGCATCGGTTTCGGGTGGTTGAGATTGCCGATGATCGAGCGGGCGATGCCGAGGGCATGGGAATCATTCTCCGCCAGATGATCGGCCACGCCGGAGATGCGCGTATGCACCTCCGCCCCGCCCAAATCTTCCGCCGTTACCACTTCGCCGGTCGCCGCCTTCACCAAGGGCGGGCCGCCGAGGAAGATCGTGCCCTGATTGCGCACGATGATGCTTTCGTCCGCCATCGCCGGAACATAGGCCCCGCCTGCGGTACACGACCCCATCACCACGGCGATTTGCGGAATGCCGAGCGCGGACATATTGGCCTGATTATAAAAAATCCGCCCGAAGTGCTCCCGGTCGGGAAACACCTCGTCCTGGTTCGGCAGGTTCGCGCCGCCGCTATCGACGAGATAAATGCAGGGCAGATGATTTTCGCGCGCAATCGCTTGGGCCCGCAAATGCTTGCGCACGGTCAGCGGAAAATAGGTGCCGCCCTTCACCGTGGCGTCATTGGCGACAATCACGCATTCCCGGCCCGCAACCCGCCCAATGCCGGTGATTATCCCCGCACAGGGAACTTCATCTTTATACATCTCAAAGGCGGCGAATTGACTTAGCTCAAGGAAAGGTGCGCCAACATCCAGCAAAGTGCGAATGCGATCCCGTGGCAGCAGCTTGCCCCGCGCAACGTGTTTCGCCCGTGCAGCCTCTCCTCCGCCTTCGGCAAGACGTGCTACCTTAGCCTTTAAATCGGCGACCAAGGTCAGCATGGCTGCTTGGTTTTCTTGATAGAGAACGGCTTTCGTATCTATGGTTGTCCGTATCGGCGACATTTTCACTCCTCCCTCTTGGCGGGTTTTGCGCCAGTCGGATTTTCTAATCTTGGTGACATCTTACTCTGCTGGGGATCCGGTATGACCATCGCCCGTAAACTCACCCTTATCCTCGCCGGCGTTCTACTGCTCGCGTTTGCCGCGATTGCCGGGGTCGTGGAACTTAATAAGGCGGCCGAATACCACCGGCTGCATACGCACCAGCTCCGGTCCTTAAACGTCCTCACCGCCGCCGTGGGGGGTAACAAAGGCCCCGGCCTCGCCACCGCCCTCACCGATATCGTCGGCTCGGCCCAACGGTGCCTTGACCTCAATAGCCCCGTCGAGCGGTTGGCCATGCAGATCATCGGCACCGCTGCGGCCCGCGACCGCTGCGCCGACATGCTGCGCCTCGCAAACCAGGCGCGCGCCGAGACCAACCCGGAAAAGCTCACGGCTCTGGTCAAGCAGCTCGAAAAGGCCCATGCCGAAATCGAAGCGCCGCTGGAAACCACGGTGCGCATCGGCGCGGGCGGAACGCTGCTGGCGGTCGGTATCCTCGCCGTTATCATCGCGGGGGCGGTGCTGATTCTGTCCCGCTCCATCTCCCACCCGCTAAAACGCATGGGCGGCGCGATGCGCGTGCTGGCGACCGGCGATACCAGTGTCGAAATCCCCGCCCAGGGCGCGAGCGGCGAAATCGGCGAAATGGCCCATGCCCTCACGGTCTTCCGCGATAATGCCCGCGCCGTCGAACAGCTCCGGGCCGAGCAAGCCGCCAGCCGCGAGCGTGCCGAAACCGAGCGCCGCGCCCTGATGCAGCGCCTGTCCCAGGACTTAGAAGCGAGCGTGTCGGCCATCGTCGGCACCGTCTCCACCGAGGCTGCCGACCTGGAGCAGATCGCAACGGGCATGAGCCGCATCGCCGATGGGGCCAGCGTCCGCGCGACCTCCGTCACCGGGGCGACCGAGCAAATCGCGGGCGACATCCAAACCGTCGCCGCCGCCGCGACCGAGCTTGCCACCTCATCGAGCGAAATCGCCCGCCAAGTCCGCCAATCCGCCGAACTGGCGCAAAAGGCCGTGAGCGAGGCCGATACCACCCGCACCACCGTCCAAGGGCTCACTACAGCGGCGGGCGATATTGGCGACGTGCTGCGGCTGATTTCCGAAATCGCCGCCCAAACCAACCTGCTGGCGCTGAACGCCACCATCGAAGCCGCCCGCGCGGGCGACGCCGGGAAAGGCTTTGCGGTCGTCGCCACCGAAGTCAAAAATCTCGCCGCCCAAACCGCCACCGCGACTGAAACCATCACCCGCCAAGTCGGCGTGATCCAATCCGAAACGATGGCCGCCGCCGATGCCATCGATACCATCGGCCAAACCATCCGCGATATGGACGCCATCTCCACCGGCATCGCCGGGGCCGTCCAGCAGCAAGGGGCCGCCACCAGCGAAATCGCCCGTACCATCTCCGGCGTCGTCAACGGCACCCAGGAAGTCGCAAGCCATATGGGCGATGTGGCGCGCGGCGCGTCCGAAACCGGCTCCAGCGCCCATTCGGTCCTAAAAGCCGCAACCAAACTCGGCAAGGAAACCCGCGGCCTCGCCGACGCCGTAAGCCGCTTCATTGCGACTATTCGCGCGGCGTAGGTCCGTCGGGGGCTCCGGCCCCCGACACCCCCGCTCAAGGGGCTTGCCCCTTGAGAATCCCATTTAACGGGAACCAATATCGCCCGCTTAATCCCAATATTTTGAAAATAAATGGGATTCTTAAGGGGCGACTGCCCCTTAAGCGGAGTGCAGAGGCAGC
>NZ_JBILQX010000306.1:0-7894 GCF_044372965.1 Elstera sp.
TGGCTTGATGCGCGGCGGGCGTTAGCCGGGACAAGAGCGGAACGGGGCAATCTGTTCCGCTCTTGTTCATCATTAGGACAAGCTATATACTCGCATTAAGGGGCTTGTGACTCCGCTATACCCGGTATTAATCCATCGTACTGGATCGATGTGAAACTAGGCCATTGTTTAACGGTAAAGGATTTTAATATGTTAATGCGTCTTCTGAGATGGCGAAAAAATCATCCCATAGGATTTTTTTTCTTTATCATATTTTTTCCACTTTATGGGATTATTGTTCACATAATTGTTACTATTTCCGTTAAGAGTATTCAAGATTGGTATTATGAGAAATTCCCTTTTTTTAATCTTGCGGTATGGTTGTTTGCTGAGCCGGGCGAGGACACGTTGATGTTCCGCTACCGTCTCGGGGACCGGCTCCTATTTATTCGCTCTGACATGGCAGAGCCTGCTTGGCATTGGGGGGCAGATGTTACGCGATGCAATCCTCTATGGGGTGAATGCCAAGTTCGCCCAATGTCGATTGTAATACGAAAGACCCTTAATAAAAATGAGATTTGCATTGGGCGCTATCTGAATTGCTCTGGTGCTCGTGGTTTGAATCATGAATACGATACAGAATTTTGGATCTATGCAAAAAATAATATCGAGAAAGGGAATGTGTTTAATGATTTGTGTTCTGGAAAGATAATAATCTACAATAATAAAATTTTTAACTATAATAGTATTGACGGTGTATATGGATTTTACAAGAATTATTTTATAGATAAAATTGTTGGAAATAAAGAAAATATATGCGGACTCACTCAATATAGTGATATTTTCGACTCTCTATTAACCGCTATGGAGAATGGAAATTATAGTAAATTCCCTCGAAAGAGAGAGTAAGGGCCAATTCTTCTAGATTTAACATATAGGAGTATCAAAAATGCTTAAGCGTTTTCTGGGATGGATAAAAAATCATCCGGTAGGATCATTTTTCTTGATTATCTTTTTTCCATTTTATGGTTTAATTATTTATTTAATAGTAGTTTTTTCTTTGTACAGGCTCTCTGACTGGTATTACGAAGAATTCCCTTTCTCCACTCTAGCGGTCAGGCTGTTTGCCGAACCGGGCGAGGATACGCTGATGTTTCGCTATCGCCTGGGGGATCGGCTGCTGTATGTCCGTTCCGATGTAGCGCAGCCTGCCCGTTATTCGGGGAGAGAGACGACACGTTGTAATCCCTTATGGGGGGAGTGCAGGGTTTTTCCTTTGGAGGTGCTAATGTATAAACAGCCTGAGACCGAAAAAATCTGTATTGGTCGCTATCCAGATTGCCCCTATGCGCTTGGCGCAAATTATAATTTTAAAGGGGAATTTTCCATTCATTCATCATCTTCTAACGTAAATACAAATGAGTTATTAAATAAAGTATGTTTTAAAGATTTTTATATTTCAACATATGGAAATTATAAAAATTATTATGTCGATAGGGCTGCTGGACGAAAGGAAAATCTATGTGATTTTGTTCAACCCAACGGCGTACTCGATTCCCTCTTAACCGCTATGGAGACTGGTAATTATGACAAATTCCCCCGTAACCGGAAAAACCTTCCCCCTGACCGACGCCCAGAAGGCCGAGATTGAACCTTTGAAAGCCGATAAGAATTGGCCGGAGATTTATCGGCGCTTGGAGGTCATGGCCCGCGCTAATTCAGCCATTAAGCCTGCGGTGCCGAATTGGTACCATCTCGCCACCCAGATCAATCAAGGCGAGGGGCCGCTCGCGAACTATGTTCGGTTTAGCATGATGCTCGCCGCCATTCGGAAGGGGCAGACATTTACCCCAATTGCCTTTCAAAAAGCCTCGGACAAATTGGCACTCGAAATTGTCGATAAAGTCCTTGAGAAGGGTATTCCCGAAGACAATGCGGAACCACTGATTCAAGACGTTGTGGGCAGTACGGCGAGCATGTCCCTTGAACCCGAACATTGGGCCGGTTCGGTGGCGAATAGTCTGAAGGGAGAGTATACGGAGTGGATGAATCAACTCGTCGCCTGGTACCGAAACCTACCCTATCTCGATATTGGTACGTTCGGGGGCGATGTTTTCAACGAGGATTGGGGAAAATTCTACCACGCCGCCGCGCGGCAAAATACTGCCGCCGCCTATTCGCAAATTTATAAGCGCCCTCAGGCGCTTGATTTTTATCTGGCGGGCGGGCTTGAGTTTCGGGAAGCGGGGGGCCTGCTGGACGGGGCGGGCTTAATGGTGCCAAGCGATGATAAAACCCTGCTTAGATCGCCCGCCCTGGCCGAAGTGTTCGGCGATGGTGATTTTGCCAAAATGCTTCGGACAACCGGCTTTGACACTCTCTCCCCCGAGCAGAAGACAAAATGGCAGGAGTATTTAACTGTCTTGCGCGACGATCCCCGGATTGGCGCGGCTTTTGGGGTTGAGGTTGCGTCGATTGATCGTTTGCGCCTGGTCAACGATGCGGGGGTGCTGACGATCAATGATAAGATCCTGACCCCGCTCACCCCGGACGAAGCGGTAAAGCGCCAGCAAATGGCGTCGGTCCGGGCAAGTCGCGGGGTGCAGCCGCCCGAGCGGGTTAATCCGCCGCCGGTCTTCACGCTGCCGCCGCTGCTGGTCGACCCGGCTCCTGCCCCTGGGCCGCAGGATGGGTTCCGCGAGGGGTGGGCGGCGGGGCCGCGCCGGGCGCTGGCCTTCGATTTTCCGGCACCGCCGACGTTTCAGCTTCCGGCCCTGCCCTCCAAGGAACAAATAGGGATCGATCTGGCCTTTTCGCCGCCGCCAACCTTGGTAGACGAGGGCGATGGGCCGCGCCGCGTGCCGCAGCGGATCGCACCGCCCCCGCCGCCTGCGCCCGATGATGCGCCGATCACGCTGAAGCAGTTTCAAGAAGCGCAGGACGCTTTGCTGCTCGACCTGCGCGTGACCCTTATGAACCGCCCCGCCCCGGAAATCGACGTGCATGCCCTCCGCAAAAAACTGGCGCGCGAAGCCGAACTCGACGCGCGATGCGGTCGGACGATCCGCAGCTACCCGCGTTAGCTGCCGCCCTGCCAAGCCGAGCCGTCTTCCACTGGCAGCCCTCGGCAATCGACGCGCTCACCGTGGATGATTTCCTACTGGCCCACGGGGAAGCCGAAGAGCGCGTCGGCCTGATGCGCGGCGGGCGGTAACTGAAAGAGGGGCAATCCGTTCCACTCTTGTTCGAATTTTCTAGCCCGGTGGCGGGAGGCTTGCTACTTTTGCGATCAGGTTGGACGTAGCTGTGAACGCCTGACCGTCAAAATATCCGCGAGGACTGGTGAGATGGTTTCCAATCTCTATGCAAAAGCTTATAGTTTAACGGGAAAGATATTTATAAAACTTAGATATGTAATCTTTGTTTTAATTTTATATATAATCGGCAATATCAATAATGTTTTGTTTGAAACTTGGCCCTTATATTTACGGCAACATCGCTATGAATCGCCTTTTGCGCCGGAAGTCATACAAAAATACACCAAAACGGGTAAACCCTATGCTTACTTACCGGTTGATTTTTATGGGAAGAAAATGATTCTTCGGTCGGACATTGCCCTTAAGAGCGATCTTGAGACGATGGACGTTACGCAAACCTGTAATCCCCTTCTTCAGGAATGTTCGGTTCGTCAAATTTCGAACGTTTTCTATCGGAACAGCGTTTCAGGGGCGCTTTGCCTGCAACGCCAGCCCGGCTGCACCAAGCCCCAGGAGTTTGGGGCCTTTGTTTTTGTCGGGTTGATAAAAACCGGGGAGAATCAGGCTATCGATTTCGCGGCCGTCGAATGCGAAAAAATCGATGCCGACCGCTGTCGGGGCCGGATGATCTATCGCCGCGATTATCGCGGCTATCAGGTCTTTATCCGGGGAGACCTCGATTTATTTCGGGAATTGGTCCGCCCCGCCGGGCTTCTCGACCGCTATATTTCGTCACTGGAGACCGGCAATTATGACTGGCTTGATTAACGCCTATATCGCCGACGCGAAGGCCGTTTCCCGCTGGATCGTGGAATTCACGCGCTGGTGCCGATATTATTGGCCGCTGGGGATTATTGCGTTTCCAATTTTTTTATATTCTGCATGTTCGTTTATGTAATGCCACTATATTACATCGACAGCGTGGCCGAAATCCCGTATTTCAGTAGCGAGGAAATTCAGAAATATTCGATCGATGGCAAGCCCTATCTTTACATTCCGGTTTCTTTCCACGGGCGGCGGTTGATCCTGCGCAGCGATCTTATCGATTATGCGAACTTTCTCGCGCCGGGCGCAGGCCTAGCCTGTACCCGACACACAGAAAATTGTGTTTTGTCTGAGATCGTGATGGAATTTTATTTTGATCCAAAACGCGGTGATTTTTGTACCGCCTGGCAGCGTGGATGTCCGGTGAATTCAAGTATAAAAGAATCTGTGAAGATACATATAATGTGGCCATTTATAAATGAGGGGTGCAAATTGGAGTATTCGGTGGACAAGTATAAAAAAGGCTCTGATTTCGCAGGGTCATTTTCTTACATAAATTATTGCTATGGATACGCTACATATTCCTACGGCGCAACCAAATATGCAAAATCATTTGGCGAACCCGGTGGTTTTTTAGAACGATATCTCACAGCTTTGGAGACAGGCAATTATGATTGGCTTGATTAACGCCTATATCGCTGACGCGAAGGCCGTTTCCCGCTGGGTCGTGGAGTTCACCCGCTGGTGCCGATATTATTGGCCGCTGGGGATTATTGCGTTTCCAATTTTTATTATACTCTGTTGGGTCGTTATTCGCATTCCAATGCTTTATGTGGAGAGTGTATCGAAGAGCTACTCCTCTAGGGAGAAGAAAATGCAGAAATACTCAATTGACAGAAACCCTTATCTTTATATTCCAGTCTCTTTTCATGGTCGGCGGTTGATTTTGCGGAGCGATTTTATAGATCCGTATAATCTCCGCGCGTCGAGTGCAAGCCGATCCTGTACTGAATCTTATACAGGCTGCACTTTGAGCGAGATCGTGATGACCTTCTATTTCGATCCAAAGCGGGGTGACTTCTGTACAGCGTGGCAACGCGGATGCCCGGTGAGGTCAGGAATTGAGAATTATGTAAGAATACATATAAAATGGCCTACTATAAATAAGGGGTGTAATTTAGAATATTCAAAAGATGAAAGTTCACTTGAGTCGGGCTTGCCTCGATCTTTTGGATATAGAGGCGATTGTTATGGATATGAGTTTTTTTCCTATGGTGGAACCAAATACGCCAAATCCTTTGGCGAGCCCGGTGGTTTTTTAGAACGATATCTCACAGCTTTGGAGACAGGCAATTATGACTGGCTTGACAAGTGACCCCTTGGTGTCGGCTCCTCAGGAACTCGGCCCCCATCACCCGCTCGGCCCGGCGGAACGGGACGCCCTGCGCGCCCTCCAGGCGGCAAAGGATTGGCCCGCCGCCTACCGCCAAATTGCGGCTTATGCCGACCAAAACAAGAAAATAACGCCGCAGGTGGCGAACTGGCTGCGGACGGCGGCGGATATTAATCAGAATATCGGGCCTTACGCCGCCTATGTTCGGTCGGAAGGCGTTTTCGCTTGGGCGCGTAAGGGAGAAGTTCTCACTCCCGAGAAATTTCAGAAAGTGTCGGACGAACTTGGCGCAAGTGTCGTGGAACACGTATTGCGTTACGGCGTGCCCGAGCGGGCGAATGCAGTCCTCGCTGAAGACGTTAAGAAAGCCGTAGAAAGATTCGGTCTTAAACCCCATGAATGGGCCGGAGCCACGGCGAATGGTTTGACATCTTTCGACACAATAGCGCCAAAATACTTGAACCATTTTTTCATGCTTCCACCCTCGCTGCAAATGGACTCATTTTTGCCGCTGGGGGAATGGGGTAAACAGGGTTTCTCCCAGATGTTCGATCTTCCCTATGTGGATATCGGGCTCTACGAGGGCCAAATGTTCGGCGAGCCGTCCGACCAGGATGGAATTAATATTTCTGATCTGAATCCGGTGCTGAAGATCGCGTCAATTCTGTGGGATAGATTGCGGCGCGATAAAAACCCGTCTCAGACCTCGGACCAACCTCCCGCCGCAGACGGGACCGATGTTCGGCCCGCCGATGCCCAGTGGGGCGCGGCGTGGCGCTGGCTGATGGAAGCGCTGCATCAAAGCCAGGCCGCCAATCTGCAAAAGCAGATGCGGCCTTTGGGCGATAAAGCCGCCTATCTGCACCCTTATTATGAGCGGACCGAGCGGGGGCGGCAGTTTGTTCCCGGCCAACTCTGGTCGCCGCTGCTGCATACGTTGATGCCGGGCGTCAGATTGGATGAAATGACGGAGGTTGATAAGAAGAACTGGGAGGCCTTCAAGACTATTCTCGTACAACATCCCGAGATTGCTCAGGCCTATGGCCTAGGGGCGGTCAAGCCCGAGGGCGCGGCGCAATCCTATCTTGTTTCAGATGAGGCCAGAACCTTCATCAATCTGATGGAGGTCACGACGCTGACCCCGGAAGAAGCGACACGACGCAAGCAGATGGCTGCGATCTGGGCAAAGCGGGAGGAGCAATCGCCCGAGCGCGCGAACCCGCCGCCGGTCTTTACACTGCCGCCGCTGCCGTTCGACCCGGCTCCTGCCCCTGGGCCGAAGGATGGGTTCCGCGAGGGGCGGGCGGCGGGGCCGCGCCCGGTGCTGGCCTTCGATTTTCCGACGCCGCCGACGTTTCAGCTTCCGGCCCTGCCCTCCAAGGAACAAATAGGGATCGATCTGGCCTTTTCGCCGCCGCCAACCTTGGTAGACGAGGGCGATGGGCCGCGCCGCGTGCCGCAGCGGATCGACCTGCCCCCGCCGCCCGCGCCCGACGATGCGCCGATCACGCTGAAGCAGTTTCAAGAAGCGCAGGACGCTTTGCTGCTCGACCTGCGCGTGACCCTTATGAACCGCCCCACCCCGGAAATCGACGTGCATGCCCTCCGCAAGAAGCTGGCGCGCGAAGACTATCTCGACGCGCTCCAGGGCCGGACGATCCACAGCCGCGCCTAACCGCGGCTCGGCCCAGCCGAGCGATATTTTCCCCGCCAGCCCTTCCGGCTGGCTTTTTTTATGGAGAAATCCCCATGGACAAACTGACCTATACGCTCGCAAAGCCCGTGCAATTCACCCCGACGCGGCTGATCGAAGACCTTAGCTTTCGCACCGAACTGACGGTGCGCGAGTTGCGGCGGCTGGAAGGGCAAGACAGTAATGTCGGTGCAACCGTTGCCTTAATCAGCATTCTATCCGGCGAACCGGCGGAGCTGATCGACGCCCTCGATTCCAAGGATTATTACAAGATTCAGGAGTTTCTGCTCCCTTTCTTGAAGGATTCGCTGGGGGTTGGCATGATTTAGTCGCCGATCTCGCCGCCGTCTTCCACTGGCCGCCCTCGGAACTGGAGGCCCTCACGCTGGCCGACCTCCGCTTCTGGCACGGCATCGCGGCGGCCTATCACGCGCGCCAGGGATAAGGGCTTGGGGAGGGGAAACCCTCCCCAAACAGTCGCCTCTTGTGATCCCCTCACCCCAGAGCCAAGGTTCGGCAGAAAATTCGCAACGCCCTGGCGGCGACCAAGGGGAATCCGGCGGCGATTGCCGGGGTTTTCACCGAACTGTTCCCGATGCTGAAGCGGGTTATCACGGCTTTTTCATCTGCGCTAAAAGCTTGGCTTCAATCTCGTCGAAAAGTGTTAGGCACCGGCTTGTCCGGATAATAAAATCTTCCTCCGAATTGCGTCGAAGATCTTTTTTACGTTGCTCAGTAAACTCAACAATTTTTGCTGATGATCCATAATTTCCAGATAAAATAGATATGAAAAAAATAAAGCACTCG
>NZ_JBILQX010000168.1:0-7827 GCF_044372965.1 Elstera sp.
CCGCCGGGCTGGTCGATGCTAGGGGTATAGGCCTCTATCGATGCTGCGTCGATAGTAAGTTACGAATGGGGATTCTGACGTGGTGAAGGTCGCGCAATGGTGTATGGGCCGATGGCGTCGCGGTTAGGCGCGCTATCCCTCGTTTAACCGTTTTTTGCGAAAAAGGGCCTTTCTGCCATGTCTAAAACCTCGGTTCCGTTCGTCTATACGACGAACGGCGGCATCACCATCACCCGCACCATTGCGGATGTTCCCTTTGATGCCGCCATTGATGCGCTGATCGATCAACTCAATACCCAACGCGGGGCGCTTTTGTCGTCCGCCTATGAATATCCGGGCCGCTACAAGCGCTGGAGCTTAGGTTTCGTCAATCCGCCGCTGGAAATCTCGACTGTTGGCCGCGTGTTTACGCTGACGGCGTTGAACGAGCGTGGGCGGTTGCTGTTGCGCCTCGCCCGTCCGGGGCTGGAGAGCCACCCGCATCTTACGGCGATTTCGGTTGCCGAGGATCATATTGACGGGGCGGTCATTCCGCTCCCCCTCAAGTTCGCCGAAGAAGAGCGCTCGCAACAACCTTCCGCCTTCTCGGTAGTGCGCGCGCTGCTCGCGGCCTTCAAGAGCGATGAGGACGAGCATCTGGGGCTGTACGGCGCGTTCGGCTATGACCTGATCTATCAGTTCGAGCCGGTGGACCGCATGCGCCCGCGCCCGGACGATCAGCGCGATATGGTGCTCTATTTGCCCGATCAACTGGTGGTGATCGACAATCAGCGCGGCCAAGCCCAGCAGATTACCTATGATTTTGCCGGGCAAGCGGGCAATGCGCTGCTGAAGACCGACGGTCTGCCGCGCGAAACCGCGACCATCGACTATAGCGGCGCGCGCCGCAAACCCGCCCAAGCGTCGGACTTTCCGGCGGGGGGCTATGCCGATTTGGTGCGCAAAGCATTGCCCTATTTCCAGCGCGGCGATCTGTTCGAAGTGGTGCCGGGCCAGACCTTCTTTGAGGAATGCGACGCCCGCCCCGGCGACCTGTTCCGGGCGCTGCGCAAGATCAACCCCAGCCCCTACGGCTTCCTGTTTAATCTCGACGGCGAATATCTCGTTGGGGCCTCGCCGGAAATGTATGTGCGCGTCGAAGGGCGGCGGGTGGAAACCTGCCCGATTTCCGGCACGATTGCGCGCGGGCGCGACGCCATCGAGGATGCCGACCGGATTCTGGAGTTGCTGAACTCCAAAAAAGACGAATCCGAACTCACCATGTGTACCGACGTGGACCGCAACGATAAGGCGCGCGTCTGCGTGCCCGGTTCGGTGAAGGTGATTGGGCGGCGGCAGATCGAGCTTTACAGCCACCTTATTCATACGGTCGATCATGTGGAAGGCACGCTGCGCCCCGAATGCGACGCGCTGGATGCCTTCCTGACCCACACCTGGGCCGTTACCGTCACCGGCGCGCCGAAGCGTTGGGCCGTTCGGTTCATCGAGGAAAATGAGGCGAGCCCGCGCCGTTGGTACGGGGGGGCGGTCGGGCGGCTTAGCTTCGACGGCAACCTTAATACCGGCCTCACCCTGCGCACGATCCGCCTCAAGGATCAAATCGCCGAAATCCGCGTGGGCGCGACGTTGCTTTACGATAGCGACCCCGACGCCGAAGAGCGCGAGACCATTCTGAAGGGCGCGGCCAGCCGCAAGGCGATTCTGGCGGTGAAGCAGGGCCACAACGGCCCGGCGCTTGCCGAACCGCTACCGCCGGTGGACCGCAATATCCTGATCGTCGATTGCGAAGATAGTTTCGTGCTGACCCTGGCCGATTACTTCCGCCAGACCGGTGCGACCGTGACGACGCTGCGGTACACCCATGCCCCGGCGGCGCTAGCGGCGGGCGGCTGGGATCTGGTGGTTCTGTCGCCCGGACCGGGCCGACCCGAACAATTCGGCGTTCCCGGCCTCGTTCAGCAGGCGGTTGAAGCCGATGTGCCCGTGTTTGGGGTCTGTCTTGGCATGCAGGGGATGGTCGAAGCCTTCGGCGGCACGCTGGGGCAATTGGCCGAACCCGTTCACGGCAAGCCCAGCGCGGTCAGCGTCGAGAGCAATAGCCTGCTGTTCGCCGGATTGCCGGACGAAGTGACCATAGGGCGCTATCACTCGCTTTATGCCGATACGGCGACGCTCCCGGAGGCCTTCAGGGTCACGGCCCAAACGGCGGAAGGCGTGATTATGGCGGTGGAGCATAAGAGCTTGCCGGTCGCAGGCGTGCAGTTCCACCCGGAATCGATCATGTCGCTGGGCGGCGGGGCTGGCCCGGCGATGATCCGCAATGTCGTTACCCGCTTGCGCGCGCAAGCCCCTGTTGCAGGAGAAGCCGCATGAAGGCGAAAGTAACCTGGCTCGAAGCCCGCACCTTCGTTGCCGAATCGGGCAGCGGTCACGCGGTGGTAATGGATGGGGCCCCCGAATCCGGGGGCCGCAACCTCGGGCTGCGTCCTATGGAAATGCTGCTGGCGGGGATGGCCGGGTGTACGGCCTTTGACGTGGTGATGATCCTCGAAAAAGGCCGCCACGCGATTACCGATTGCCAGATTAGCGCCGACGCGGACCGAGCCGAGACCGATCCAAAAGTCTTCACCGCGATCCGCATGCACTACCGCATCACCGGCAAGAACCTGCCGCGCGAGGCGGTTGAGCGCGCCGTAACCCTCTCGGCAGAGAAATATTGCTCAGCCTCGATCATGCTGGGCAAAACCGCCGAGATTACGCATACGATTGAAGTGATCGAAGCCTAGAGAGGCGTGGGGAGGGTTTCGGCCTTCCCCTTACGCCGATTTGCGGCGGGCGGCGAGGGCGGTGAGGGCGGGGCGCAGGTGGCCATTGTGATGGTCCAGCAGCGCGCGGGCTTCGGAGACGCCCAAGTCTTCCAGCAGCAGGCGCGCGAGCTTTACCTTGCCGTTCGCGGCTTCCAGGGCGGCTTGAATCCGATCCATCGGCGCGTCGGTCAATCGGTGCAGCATCCGTTCGGCGCGGCGGCGTAGCTTTTCGTTGGCGGCCACCATATCGACCATCAACCCATCATAGACGCGGCCCAATTGGATCATCACGACGGTCGAAATCAGATTAAGGGCGATTTTTTGGGCGGTGCCCGCCTTGAGCCGGGTTGAGCCCGCGACGACCTCCGGCCCGGTATCGAGCAGTATCGGGTAATCGGCGGCGTGCAGTAGCGGCGAGTCCTCGTTATTGGCGATACCGACCGTGAGCGCCCCCCGCTGCCGGGCGGCTTGAATGGCGGCAACGGTGAAGGGGGTGGCTCCGGAGGCCGCGAGCCCGATCACCGAATCTTCGGGGCCGATGGCCTCGTCTTCAATCGCCCAAATCGCGGCTTCGCGATTGTCCTCGGCCCCTTCGACCGATTGAACCAGTGCCCCCATGCCGCCCGCCACGATGAAAACAACGCGGTCGCGTGGCCAATCGAAGGTGGGGGGAAGTTCCGCGCCGTCTTGCACCGCGATTCGGCCCGAGGTGCCTGCGCCGACATAGACGATCCGCCCGCCTTGGTGCAGCCGCTGGGCAATGGCGACGGCGGCGCGCTCCAGGGGGTTAATCGCGGCATTAACGGCGGCGACGGCGCAAAACTGGCTATCGAGCAGCGCGCCCAGAATCTCATCGGGGTTCCAGGCGTCGAGGTCCCGATAGCGCGGGCTGAATTTTTCGGTGCTCACAAACTAAAAACCGGATGAAACGGTGGCAGGGGATGCCCACCATACCGGCCGTTTCGATCCGGGGTCAATCTCGGCAAAAATTGCTTAGAGCAAAGGGTTACACGGTTGCCGCCGTCATTTTGAAAATGCCTTGGGCGTTGGAACTGTCGAAGCCCAAATCCAGCTTCTTCGCGCCGGTTTGATCGTCGGTCATGCTGTCGCGGGTGATGAACTCGTAGAAGGAGCCTGGCACCTCGCGCAT
This sequence comes from Elstera sp., assembly GCF_044372965.1. Taxonomy (NCBI): domain Bacteria; kingdom Pseudomonadati; phylum Pseudomonadota; class Alphaproteobacteria; order Rhodospirillales; family Rhodospirillaceae; genus Elstera; species Elstera sp. The sequence continues at coordinate 3,958 of NZ_JBILQX010000168.1, forward strand.
CACCGTCGCCCCACTCGCATCGACGAAGGGGCGCTGCACCTGCGCCGCCCGGAAGGCGGTTTGGCGGACGCGGCCCGAGGCCGAGACTTCCACCGCGTCCTTCATCGGGCGGCCCAGCGCCTTCTGTTGGGCGGCGAGCGTATCGACATCCGGCACGCGGTCGGTGGCGTGGTTGAAGGCATTCCCCTCCGTGGCGATCCAGGCCATTTCCGCCGATTCGGCTTTTAGCGCTTCGTAATCGGTTAGGCTTGGGGCCGGGTGATGCCGGTCGAAGCTGCGCGCGATCACCGGCAAAGCGGCGACGGCCGCATCGAGATCGACCGCGCCATCGAGCTCGAAGGCGGCGAGCGTCGCCACCGTTGCGGCATCGAGCGGATCGACCGAGTCTTTCAGCACATTGGCCACCGCCGCGCCGAAGGCCGAGGAAAAACGGTCAACATGCAACTCGCTGACAAAGAATTGGGCGATATCTTCGGGGAAATCGACCTGCCCGTAGGAGCGGCCCGTCATCTTCAGGCGATCCAGCGGATACAAGCCGTTCTGGCGGTAGCCAAGCGGGGTGAGTAAGCGCACCAGGGCGTCTTGCCCGCGCGGCAGGGCACCCGTTACCGGCCCATCGACCGTGCGCACCGCGCCGTGATCGTGAACGCTTTTTTCGCTCGAGGCGCGCTTATCGGCTATATAGGCGGCCGCCGCAGGCACGCGCACCATCAGATCGTCGAACAGCACCATGTTCAGCGCTTGCGCCATCACGGCGCGGCTAACGCGCGGGCCTTCCTCGGCCAGAAGCGCAGGGTGGATATAGAGCGTGTCGGCCAAGCTCTGGGCTTTTTCGGCCCCCAAGGTGCGGCTGATGAGCGTCAGCAAAATCGACATGTCGGAACTCCCCGTGACAAACCTGAGGGCGAAAAATTTGATGCCCTCAGCATTGCGCCGGAAACCTCCCCCGGTCTAGCATCAAGAACGGTTAAGTTCATGCTTCTCTGGAATGATATATGTCCCTCCCAACCCTTCCCGGTCTGCACGCGGTGGTTCTGGCCGCCGAGCATGGGTCGGTCTCGGCAGCGGCGCAAAAGCTGGGGCTCACCCAAAGCGCCGTCAGCCGTCAGATTGCCCAAGTGGAAGCCGCCCTGGGCGTGACCCTGTTCGACCGAGTGCGCCAGCGCATCGCGCCGACCGAGGCGGGACGGCGGTTTGTGGCCGAAGCGACGCCGCTGCTAAACGATCTCATCCGCGCCTGCCGCACAGCGGGGGAGGCGGGGCAGAATCTCACCCTAGCCGTGTTGCCAAGCTTCGCAACCCGTTGGCTGGTGCCGCGCCTGCCGGATTTCCAGGCGCGTTATCCTAAACTAAGGCTGGACCTTGTGACGCGGGTGGAGCCCTTCGATTTTATCGGCAGCGGCATTGATGCCGCGATTCACGCCGGGCCGAAACCCTGGCCGGGCGCGCGGCTCGACCCGCTGTTTGGCGAAACCGTGGTGCCGGTGGCGAGCCCGCGCTTTCGTCAGCGCCACGGGATTCGGGAGGAAGCGGATTTGCTGAACATCCCCCGGCTGGACCTCAACACGCGCCCCACGGCTTGGGCCGATTGGTTCACGGCGGGCAATCTCCCCTCCCTGGACGCGCGCCCGGCGAGTTTCCGCTTCGAGCAGTTTCTGACCCTCGCGGAAGCTGCCGTTCACGGCCTGGGCGCGGCGCTGGTGCCGCGTTTCTTGATTGAGCCCGATTTAGCCTCCGGGCGGCTGGAGGTGCTGTTCTCGCGCGGCCTCTCCCGTCCCGGCACCTACGCCCTGGCCTACCCACCCGCCCGCGCCGAACATCCGACCTTGCGGCGGTTTCGGGCGTGGCTTTTGGCGCAGGCGGCCCCGGCGGGGACGCGCGCGGTTGAGGCGGATTAAACCGCCGTCAAATCCCCCAAGAAGCGATCAACCCCTTTTCGGAGTTGATCGGACTGGCGGGCACCTCACGGCTGGCAGCCAAAAGATCGGCGGCAGCATCGCCGGTATCGCGGGCGAGGTGGGTGACGTCGCCGATGGTTTCCGATACCGAGCGCGTGCCCTGGGCCGCCGCTTGGACATTGCGGGCGATATTGTCGGTCGCGGCGCTTTGGCTGGCGACGGCTTCGGCAATCAGGCGCGAAATATTGTCCATTTCGCCGATAATACTCCCGATCCCCAGGATGGCGTCGACGGTTTCATCGGTCGTGGTGCGGATATTATTGATCTGCGCGCCAATCTCCTCCGTCGCCCGTGCGGTTTGGGCTGCAAGGTTTTTGACCTCGGTGGCGACGACGGCAAAACCTTTGCCGGCCTCCCCAGCGCGGGCGGCTTCGATGGTGGCGTTGAGGGCAAGAAGATTGGTTTGCGCGGCGATTTCCCCAATCAGGCGCACCACTTCGCCGATGCGCTCGGCGGCGTCGCTGAGGCCCTGAACGGTCTCATTGGTAGCGGTTGCGCGGTTAACCGCCTGGGCGGCGATGCCGGTAGAGTGCGTTACTTGCCGCTCGATTTCGGCGATGGAGGCCGAAAGCTCTTCGGCGGCAGCGGCCACCGCGCCGACATTATCGGTAGCGGCAGCGCTGGCGGTGGCGACTGCTTCCGAGCGCTGGGAGGTGGTCCCGGCGGTCTTTGCCAGATTCTCCGCCGAGCCGTTCATTTGATCGGCGGCGGTCGACACGATGGTAACAACGCTCCCCACCTCCTGCCGCAGCCGATCGGCAATCGCATGCAGGGCGGTGCGCCGTTCGGTTTCGGCAGCGGTGCGGATGCTATCGGCTTCGGTGGCGAGGCGCTGATTTTCGAGCCCATTCCTTTGGAAGACGGTCACGGCCTGGGCCATTGCACCGATTTCGTCGCGGCGGTCCTGCCCGTCGATGGTGATATCATAGCGGCCCGTCGCCAGGGTTTTCATCGTCTCGCCCAAGTGCAGCAGCGGCGCGATAACGCGGCGGGTGACGACCCAGATGGAAAGGATTGTCAGCACAAGGCCAAGGCCGGTGAGCCCCAGCATCAGCACGAGGCGCGTATTGGCGGCACTGGCCCGGCGCTCGCCATAAGCAACCGTATCGGCGACAGCCGTTTCCTGAATAGCGAGCAGCGCGTCGAGCGCATTTGTGGCGGTCGTGGGGAAGCTCGCCGGAACGGTTCCGGACAAGGCTTGATCGATCTCGCGGCGGTACTGGCCGCGCAACAGCGTGCCGGCTTTTGCGAGCGCGTCCCGCGCGGGCTGACCAAGGGCCGCCAACCCGGCTTCGCGCTCCACTTCGGCAAAAGCCGCCATATTGATATCGCGTAGCGCCATCAAGCGGGCACGGTTGGCCTCAATGCTCTGGGCGGAGAGAAGAACGAGCCCCTCTTCCTCGCTCAAACTAGCCGTCGCGTCGGCCAAGAGGCGTTTCAGGCGCAAACGCTGCGCCAGCACTAAATCGCCCGCCGGAGCTTGCTGGGCAAGGGCGACTTGAACCGCGCGGGCCTGGTCAATCGCCTCGGCCAGCCCATCGGAGAGCCGGAGCAGATCCGCGGGCGTACGGTTCGCAGCGTCAGCCCGGCTTCGTTGCGCTTCCACCGTTTTGCGCGCAGCAGCCAAGGTTTCCACTTCCGGGGGAAGCGTGCCGAGCAAGGCCTGGGCTGCTTCAATCCCCTCATCGGCACCAAAATCGGCATTGGTGCGGCGCATTTGGATCGCTTCAGGTTTCGATCCGGCCAGGGTTGCCGCGCGCTCGCCCGCCCATTGGGTTGCGGCCCAGGTGAAGAGATCGGTCGTGCGGTTCAACTCCACGGCTTGCTTGAAAGCCTCCCGCTCGCGCCACGCATCGAGCGCGGCCCGCTTAGCAGCCTTAGCCTGCTCATCCAACTGCTGCGAATATCTCTC